>JABSSK010000022.1 GCA_013214265.1 Saprospiraceae bacterium
TAAGTACGGCAAATAATTTGGGTCAGAAGTCGATCCAGAGCTCCCATAATTAGCTTGGCTATAACTTAAATAACCATTATTTGTAGGGTATTCTAATTGTTGTCCGGCTCTTGCTGCATATTCCCATTCAGCTTCGGTAGGTAGGCGATAGTTGTCTCCTGTTTTTTTACTTAGCCATTCGGCAAAAGCGGTAGCATCATACCAGCTAATCCCCGTGGCATAGGGTGCGTGTTCTGGGTTTGGGATGAATTCGGGATCGAACTGCTGATATACATCCGTGGTAATTTCGGTAGTTGTAATGGAAAAGTTATGTACCGTCACATCGCGCGACGGATATTCATCATAATCACCTGTTGTCAGGTAAGAGAGGGTATGATAGCGATCGCCAGGCAGAATGGAGTCGGGAACAGCCGTTTGGTTTCCCATGGTGAATGTTCCTCCTTCAATTAAGCGCATAGCCGGAAGGGTTACTTCGGTCTGGCAGGCCACAATTAGGAAGAGTACGGGCCACAGCATTAGGGCCGAATGTTTGAAAGGGTAGCGTGCTTGACTCAACATAAGGTTAGCTGGTTTTAATTGAAAATAAAGCTATTACCGTACATTTTCTATCAACTGGAGTAAGATTTATCAGAAGAAAAAAACCTATTGGTCTTTCATGAATCCTTCGGACGTGGTAAATAAAATGCGTCATCCGTATCGTACCAGATACCTTCTAGCCTAGAGTGGCAAATGATAGTGCCCGGGCAGAATGGAATACATTATAGATCAATATTAGCCATTCAATGGATGGATATTACGCTGATCATACGCGGGGTTGACGTCACATCTGATGGCGTCGAATAAAGCCTTTATGTTTCTATAGCTATCGGTTGAGACAGTTTGATATCTCTGGATGAGGAACCGATTTGTATTTGGTACGTTCCTTTTTCGAGTTGCCAGGCGGATGTTTCTTCAGACCAATAGGATAATTCTGAAATGGGGAACTGTAGGGTAACGGTTGTTTGTTGGCCGGGAGCCAGACTTTGGGTTTTCAAAAATGTTCTGAGTTCTTTGGCTGGGCGGTCGATCTGCGTATCGGGGATTGACGTGTAGAGTTGGATTACTTCTTTGCCTGATTGGTTACCTGTGTTGGTAATGGAAACGGTGGCTTTAATGGTATCATTTTGTTGGGTTACAGTTAAGTTACTGTACGAAAAAGTAGTATAGGACAAGCCATAACCAAAAGGAAAGGATACTTCTGACGTTTGGAGGTCAAAGTGTCGGTAGCCCACATAAATACCTTCTTCGTAAAGGGTATAGTCTTTATTTATAATTTTTTCGTTATCGGCTTTTTCTTTTCTACTTGCTAAGAGCATTTTAGTAAAGTCCATGGTTCCTCCTTCTGTTGGGAAGTTGGCATGAGAAGCGTGATCCTCCAAGAGGACAGGAAAGGTCATAGGTAATTTTCCACTAGGGTTGGTCTGGCCACTCAGGATATCGACGACGGAGTTGCCACCTTCCTGCCCACCTTGCCAGGCTAACAGAATAGCATCGGGGCGTGATTTCCAAGAAGCTGTTTCGATCACTCCTCCAATATTCATAACGACTACCACTTTTTTTCCGGCATGGTGGAAGGCTTCACATACGGAGCGCATCATGGACTGCTCTTTTTCGGATAATAGAAAGTCGTCTTTTTCGATCCGGTCTCCACCTTCACCGCTATTGCGGCCAATGGTAATGATACCAACATCGGAAGTAGCTACAATCTCATCAAGTTCCGCTTGAGTATACGTCATTCTGGGCGGGAAGTAAGGGTTAGCCATAGCGCTAAGACCTTCGGGTTTGACGAATTCTTTTTTGTGGTTGTCTTTATGTATTTCAAAGAGTTGCTTTGCTTTTTCATTGATGGTAAACCCGGCTTTAGTGAGGCCTTCTTCCAGAGAAACGGTATACGCTTCATTGACATCACCAGAACCTGTTCCGCCAGCGATAAAATCATAAGAGGTGACGCCTAATAGGGCTAGGGTTTGGGTGTTATTGATTGGGAGTGTTTGTTCATTTTTTAATAGGACCATGCCCTCAGTAGCAGATTGGCGGGTAACTTTAGCATGTGCTTCCAGGTCAGGATTATTATTGTAGGTATAGTTTTCCATTTTGAGTGATCTAAATACCAGGGTTAATATGCGGCGGGCTGCGATATCAATTTCGGCTTCGGTAAGGGTACCTGCTTTAGCCGCTTTTTTAAGCGCTTTCCATTGTATATTAGTACCTGGTTCTAATAGGTCATTACCTGCGGCGATCATATTAGGCGCATTACTTCCTCCAAACCAATCGGTCATGACGAGGCCTTGATAGTTCCAATCGCCCCGAAGAACATCCGTTAGCAGGTCTTTACGCTCCGGTACATAGGTGCCATTTACTTTATTGTAAGACGACATGATGGCCCAGGGCTGTGATTTTTCTACAATGAACTGAAAACCCTTGAGATAAATTTCACGCATGGCCCGCTCCGAAACGATTACATCATTGATATTTCGGTCGGTTTCCTGGTTATTGGCAACAAAGTGCTTGACACAGGCACCTACACCTTTTGATTCAATACCATTAATCATGGCTGCACCAATAAAGCCAGTCAGAACGGGATCTTCGGAGTAATATTCAAAATTTCGACCACAGAGGGGGTGCCGATGGATATTGGCACCGGGCCCTAAGATTACATCAATTCCGTAAGCGCTGGCTTCAGTTCCCATTGCTACACCTACAGCTTCTACTAAATCGGTGTTCCAGGTTGCGGAGAGTAAGGTGCCGATGGGGAAGGCTGTACAGTAGTAGGTCCGGTTCTCTCCTTTGCGATTGGGCTCGATTCTTAATCCGGCAGGGCCATCGGAAAGATAAAGGGTTGGAATACCTAGTCGGGGTGTTGGTACAATGGTTCCAACAGCACCAGGTATGGCTGTATTTCCAAGACCTATGGCCGAACCGATACCTGACCCTTTAAGGATATGGATTTTTTCATCTACAGTCATTTGAGAGAGTAAGTCTTCGACACGTTCTTCTATTGGCTTTCGGTTGTCTTCGTAGGGGTCAAGTTTACCATTCCCGTTTCTATCCAGAAAGGTGTATCCCTCCTCGACTAGTTGTTCCAATTCGATTTTTGAATTGTATTTACTTTCAAAAGCTAAAAAGGTGGAACGTAGGAACCACCAACCTCCAAGGCCGACAAGTATGGCAATGAGAAAAATGATGCCTGTTATTTTTAAAGTCAGTTTGGCTATTTTACCCATGCTTATCTTTTTCAGCGTTTATGATTGCCTGCCATCTGTATCGACTGTGAGGGCAGGCTGTGGCAATCCGAAGACCTACCCATAGCAAGTATGGCTGTAGGTTTCGAGATAGGATAAGATATTAAATTCTCTTGAATTTTCTTGCGGTTTTACCGCCCAAGAAAGCCATTGGTAAGTAGGCAATAACTAAATCGGTGGCTGTAAACCATAGGGGCCCTGGCAGCATATAATTAGCGGCAACACCCCCTAAAAAGAATAGGCCACCGACGGCTAAGGACAGTTTCATTTGATGGCTCGATGCGAGTAAGCCGGTAATACAGGCACCAATATATGTACCGACTGCATGACCTAAAAAAGGAAAAATAAAATATGGAGCATTCAGTGTGGGCAGAATATCAACCAAGGTACGCATATCATTAGGGTCAAGACCTGGTACAGGCATAATCTTAAATCCGAGTTGTATAAGTCCCATATTGGTAACACTACCAACGAGCCAACCTACAACTACGGCTGTACTATTTTTGAATATGGTATTCATAATTTGTTTTTTAGGTTTAAAGCAGCCTATTGGGTGGTTGTATTGCGCACTAGGGATATCCGAAGCATGATAAAAATATAAAGCTGCGGGCGTATTATCTTAAGAAGATAATATAGCGATTTGATTCTACACGGAAAATTCTATGGTAATTGGCATATAAAAATCTGCTTTTCTGAACGATCATGGAATGCTTGTTGATCAAATCCTCCAAACTTATGTATAATATGAAATCCGTTCCATTGCAGATAGGCATCTAGTTCCTGGGGGTAAAACATTCTCATATCAAGATGTTGGATGGAGTGGAAAGTACCGTTTATAAAATAATGCCATTCTATTCGATTGATTTGAGATTTGGTTTCGTAGTGCATGGCTTGTTTTATTGTTACGTTACGGCCATCCTTGGTTATGTATTGAGTGATTTGTTTTTTTTCTGTTTCCCCGGCAACGATATATTGAATATTGGGGTTATAGCAATCCAATAAAAATAGGCCATTTGTTTTCAGGTGTTTTTTCACCTTTTGGAGTGCCATGAATAAGTCCTCATTTTTATACAAATGATGAAGGGAATTAAATGGAATAAAAATGAGATCATATGTATGGGGCAGATCGATTGTTCTGATATCCGCTTCAATGAATTCAATTTTTGCTCCGGCTTTTTCTGCTTTTACCCTTGCTTGCTTCAGCATCGAAGGTGCGTTATCTACTCCTGTAATGGTGTATCCCTTTTGGGCAATTGGTATGGTAAGTCTGCCTGTACCACAGCATAGTTCCAAAATACGTGCTGTTTTATTTTCTGGTAGCCACCGTTCATAAAACGATAAATCAGCCAGGCTTGTATTCATGCTATCATAAATATCTGCATCATAAATTAGGCTACCGACCTTATATAGTTTATCCATCTAGAGGTTGATACTTGGTTGTTAATAATTGTTGTGCTCAACAGCTAGGTAAATGGATTCGTTCCTGAGTGAGAGGTGATTTTTTTATGTGTTCAGGATTAAAATCATAGATGGGCATGTAGTTGCAGGTAAGTTTAAAGAGAAGTGTAGGTTTAGTGCATTATTGTTTCATAGTTTTCTGATCAATGGTAATTTTGAAGTCACGGATTTTATCTGGTTCAAAGATATTTTGATAGGTATGTAGGTCAGCTAGATAATGCATTCCTAAGTATTCAGCTGATTTTTTGAAAGGTAACCAGAAACTATCTTTCAGATTTCCGCCGTTAGAAGAGGAAATTACGGCCATGTTTTTATTTCGTAGCTTACGGCCAGTCTCTTTTTCTATTGTTAGTAAATCCGTTAATCGGTCAAAGAATACTTTCATGATGCCACTCATAGCATACCAGTACACGGGGGTAGCAAAAATAAGGACTTCGTATTTTTGAACTATCTGCTTTATCAAGTTGAGGTAATCATCCTTTCTGTTGGAATGGTTATAATCGAAATGGGTAATATTAAAATCTGTCAGGTCAATTAAATCCCAGTTTGATATTCGAATGAGTTCATCAACGACTTTTCGGGTTTCCCCATTTCTTCTTGCGCTTCCTATTATGATTACTTTTTTCAATGCATTTAGTTATTGATTAGAAATAATAGAGACTGATGTTATTAAGATAATTGGTATTGAATATTATGAGGTGTTAGCCGGTGGATGAGACCAACGACAGAAAAAAGGGGTGGGCGATGGTTGAACAAATATTATTCAGGCATAATAGGTTTTTATGAACCTTTTCATGTGTTCGAATCCTACGATAACACATACGCTACCGCCATGGTGTGCAAGTAGCTATATTTTGTGTTGGGCTTTTCCAATGGATTTAGGGTATTAGTGCTACTGCACGGAGAGGCCCTCCACTTCCTCCTTTTATTTTCATAGGTAAAGCAATGACAAAAGCTCCTTTAGGGGGTAGCAGATCCAGGTTGTTCAGGTTTTCAAAACCAATGATATTGTGCTCATACAGGTAGCGATGGCTTTCGAATAATGTGGATTGTCCATAGTCGATACTTGGCGTGTCGAGCCCTACGGCTTTTATGCTTCTATTTTTAGGGATCCAAGCTGCTAGGTCAGGATGGATTCCGGGGAAATGCAATTTGGCGACTGCTTCGGGGCCTCTTTCGGCGGTGCCCATATATTTTTCACGGTCGGGCCAGTACTGTGCATAACCTGTTCTGAACAGGACTAATGCCCCTTCGGGAATTTGACCGTATTTTGCTTCCCATTCCATAATGTCATCGACATTAATTTGATAATCGGGGTTGGGCAGAGCTTTGGCGGAGACATCAATAACTACAGCTTCGCCGATAGAGCGATCGACCGGAATTTGGTCGACGGGCCATTTTCCTTTTGCAAAATGAACGGGGGCATCGAGGTGGGTTCCACCATGTTCAGCTAAGCAAAACTGAAAGGCTTCATAATGATACCCATTTTCGGTTTCACCAACAAAAACGGTATCGATAGTAAACGATTCTGCGGTTGGCCAAAAGATGGCATCCTCATCAAAATTATGGGTAAGATCTATCCATTTCCCCTGTGGGAACTGTGCAATCTGCATTGACTCTTCATTTTCCTTTTGCATGGTACAGGATACAAAACTGAGGATGAACAACCCGAGAAACACTTTTTTCATGGCTAGTTTTTTGAGATGGAGGATGAAATACTTGGATCAAATTAAGTAATAAAAACGTACTTTTTTTATTACGTTCGATGAATTGATGTCATAAAAGATCAAAGAATGGGTGTTGATGTATATCTCTATCGTATTAGGGTACTACAACTAACACTTGGTTATGACTCTTTATTGTGGATGAGGTTTTCTTATTTTTCTGGTAAGATTGAATACGTTGAGGACCAGAGAAGGCAAAGGTGTCATAAAGGATTAGGGTTTATTTTTCTCAAAAGAGAAGAGGATCCTGATGGGCAGGATCCTCTGAAAAAAGATTATGTATAGGTTTAAATATGCTGCGTAAGGTTGCTTACCAGCCTTCCGGCAAATTTTTATTTATCTCAATATTCGAAAATTCTTGTCCTTTTCTTGCGCCTACGACCTTTGCCCATTTTGCCATGCGGGCAATCCCTTCATTGAGGTCAATTCCTGATCCGGCACCAAAGATGCGATGGGCTTTTTCGTGACTGGAATAAGCATGCATGACTTCATTTCGAGCTTTTAAATAACTAATATCGGGCGTAACGTTAAATTGGTGCGCAACTACGGAGGCCAGTTCATTCACCGAATAGGGCTTATCGGCACCAATATTAAAGACCTGATTGTAAGCTTCTGGGATATCGACACAGTTAGCGATAGGTATGGCAACATCATCGATATAGCTAAACGCTCGGGTTTGGGTACCGTCACCGAATATTGTTAGAGGTTTTTCTTGCATGATCTGATTCATGAATATTCCGATTACATTCCGATACTTGTCACCAATATTCTGGTTTTCACCATACACATTGTGTGGTCTGAAGATAACATATGGTAATCCAAACATATCTTCAGCTGATTTCAGGTCGAGTTCGCAAGCATATTTGGAAACTCCATAGGGGTCTTCGGGTTCCGGAACCATGTCTTCGGTCATAGGTAATTGCCCAGCGCCATACACGGCTATTGAGGAGGTGAATACAAAGCATTTAACATGATGCTTGACGGATTCATTTATGAGATTAACGGTTCCGATTAAATTATTGTGGTAATTATATCGTCTTATAAAATGGGAAAGTCCTTCAGCCGCATAAGCGGCTAAGTGGTAAACGTAATCAAATTGATAGGTTTCAAATAATTCGCTAATCAGTTTTTCGTTGGTAACGGAGCCTTTTATGAATGTGACTCCTTCGGGGAGGTGATCTTCAAACCCGCCGCTAAGATCATCTAATACGATTACTTGGTGTCCCTTTTTTTTGCAATGATTTGCGACGTGGGAACCTATAAAGCCGGCTCCACCAGTTATAAGTGATTTTATCATAGTTTTAGAACATTAATTATGGATTAGAAAACGGTCTGTGTGTTTATTTCTTTATTTGATGTGCTAAAATGCCAACGCACGCCTTTAAAAAAGGCTCGGAGGTGTTCTTTTTGGCCTTTTGTAACATATTTAAGCGTTGCTTTTGGAATGATGAAAAAGGATAAAAACAGATAGAAAATTAGGTTTTGGAAGCCAGAGCTATTACGACGGATATAGGCTATTCGGTTTCGGGTATGGTAATAAGCTTTTATGGCACTTTCTTTGCCCATAGTGATGGATTCTTTATGAAATATAAGTCCTTGAGATTGGTAATAAATTTTGTATCCGGCGTCTAAAATTCGGGTTGAGAGATCTAGTTCTTCGTAGTAGATGAAGAAAAAATCAGGGAAAAGTCCCACTTCTTCCAATACGGATCTTTTGACTAGCATAGCTGCACCGTGGGCAAAATTGGTATAGCCGGATTGATCATATTGGCCTATATCTTTTTGTTGTGACCCGACGGCTCTAGCCCTTCCGGTATACAGGTTCATAGCGTTATAGCCTGCGTATTGAATGGTATCAGGCTGTTCGAAGTATCTGATTTTGGGACTGACAACCCCAATGGATGGGTCATTTCTAAAAGGTTCTATTAAGATATCAAGTAGGTTAGGTGTTACTTCGGTATCGTTATTTACCACAAAGATATATTCGCCTTTTGCTAAACGTATTCCGAGGTTATTCCCGCCGGTAAAACCAAGGTTTACCTCATTTTCCAGGAGTTTTATATTGGGGTAATTACCTGCTTCAATTTGGGCCTTGGGGCTAATCTTAGAAGCGTTATCAATAACGATTGTCTCAAAATTAGGATAGGTAAGGTTACGCGTAGATTCCAAGAATTCGCAGGTTATATCCGTTTGGTTGTAGTTGAGAATGATAATGGAAATCAGAGGATAGCCTCCATTCATAGCCTTTTTTTTATTTCTTTTAGCAATAAAATTGATAATGTTGACGACAGATAAAAGGCAAACATTTATAGTTAGAACGTCTTTTACAAAAGACTAACTTAACGATAATGATGATTGAAATGTGATTAGTTAACTTTCTTGGAGAAAGCACACAGGAGGGAGTGTATTAATAGCTATCATCGAACAAACACTTACAATTTAAAAAAAAATATACTAAATGTAAACGGCTGCAATTATTTTTTATCTATTTGCCTTATACGCAAAGTAAAGCCGTTTACATTTAGTACTTGGCTAATACTGGCCAGGGTTTTTTCCACTACGCAATAATTATCGGGTATGGGTGCGCTTCCATTATGTGTACTGCTTGTTATAAAATCTTTTTTGAACTTCCTGTAAGGTGCTGGAAAAGGGAGTGGGAGTATTTTTGTTTTATACGTTGGCATATGAATTTGGTAGAGTTAATCGGCTTGATCACTCCTCCGCAAAAGGAGGTGCCATCTTGATCCAATATTTACTTACGGTCTGAGTAAGATAACTTTAATAGATGCTCTTCATTTCCCAAGCGTTCAGCGCTTTAATTTCTGCCATGCTTCCCTGAGCTCTTACCGATACGCCAATACTTTCTTTCATGGCAGGATAAACCCTAACGGCAACGCATTGGCGATTATTAGCAAATACTTCCACTACACTTTTGTCGATAAATATTCTTAGTTCCAACAGTTCGCCTTCAGGTATATGAAATGGGCCTGATTCCGGAGGATTGGGCATGACATCCGGTAGAGTAGAAGAACGGGCGTTATCAATGGTGATCAGGCTGTACTTAGCATCTATCCATTGCTCGTATTCCCACCCTTCGTAGCGATGGTAATCCCGAATTCCTTTGTTTTTGTAGAAAATGATCTTAGTATATTCTTCTTTATCGGGTGAGCGCAATACGTTTATTTCGAACGACTGCGACTCCTTGACGTCAATGGATGCAGCTATTTCGAGGGCATTCCCTTCTATATTTTTGAGCACTATTTCCTGGTTAGCGGGTACGGTTACATTTTTTATTTGTTGATGATTGGTGCGTAAAGATGCGATAGCGCCAGTTGGTTCCATAGCAATTACATTATCCGGTGTCAATTGTAGTTTTCGGGGTAGTGTCATGATTTGGTTCCAGCCTTCTGTAGGTTTGGCATAAGCCATATTGAAAATAACATTAAGACCTCCTTTTCCATCAGGCGTTGCGGAAGGGGCCAAAACGGCTCCGGGTTCGTAGATGCCACCAAAATTGAAGCGCCCATAATTTGTTACATACAATTTTTGTTCTTCCCGTTGGTAAGTTCCGAGGGTATAATTACCACCGGTAACATGACTAAAGGACAATAGCATATGGCTATCACCAATGGGCCAGAAATTGGGGCAGGCACCATCGTCACCTACCATAGCATAGCGGTCATTCACCAAAAAACTCTCGTGAATATCCATTTCCCAATCGATCAAGTTTTTGGATTTATGTAGCCGTAGTTTGCGTTTGCGTTGAACACCCTTGCCACTTTTGCCACCACTGAGTTCGTAGTAATAATCCCCGTCTTTCCAGATACAGGCATCCCCCATTGGTCTTTTGGTGGGTTGTCCGGTTTTAGCATCCACGGGATTCATATCCAGTTTTTCCCAGTTTAGTAATAAAGGGTCTGAAGAAACGGCAATAACTAAGCCGTATTTGATACCCGGATAAGCAGCGATGACACGGTCCTTTTCGACTAGTGTTTGCCCTGAGAAGCACTTTTCTTCTGGGTTGGGGTAGATAGCTAACGGCAAGTCTTTCCAATGGATGAGATCTGTACTTACAGCATGCCCCCAATGCTGACGAGGATCTTCTGGAGGATAAGCCTGATAAAAAAGATGCCACCTGCCTTGCCAAAAACAAAGACCATTGGGATCGTTAAGGTTTCCTTCGGGGTTTACATAGTGATAAATAGGTCGGTAGGGATCGTTTGCTTGTGCTTTTCGGGAAGCAATGAACCGCTGGAGCAAGGGGTTTTGGGCCAGTTCTTTTTTCTGTTCTTCCAGTATACCTGAAAAGGTATAGAATGGAACTTTTGAAGTATAGTCAGGCTTTGGGGTTGCTGACAACTTATGTGTGTATTCATCATGATTCTCTTCATGCTCGTTACAAGCATAAAAAGCAGTAAAAACAAGGATGATTAGAAGTATTTTTTTCATTTATGTCTTGATGGTATGCATTTGGTAAACACACGATATCATCATCGAAAACTCTGGCGTGAGCCTGCGTGTAAAAAGTTTTCAATGGTGGAGAAAGTGTTCTTTGGATTACAAAAAGTATAGTTTTTAGTTAATATATTTTCTAAAATAAACTTTTAAAAAAATCTTGCGTCTATGTTTTATCATTCTTTAATCTTTTGATTTATCAACAAAAACTGCTGCTCTATGCGCCTTTTATTTACTTTTTTTTATTTGCTCGGAATTGTAACTATTGCCCAAACACAGACTCTCCATACTATAGAAGCGGGCAGTTTTTTTTATCGTCCGGACTCACTAACCATTGAAGTTGGAGATACGGTTAGGTGGTTGAATTTGGGTGGTTTTCATAACGTGAATGCGGAAAGTAGTTCCATCACTGGTACTAGTTTTAATAATCCTGAAAGTTTTGTTTCTGATGCTACTACGAGCGGTGAATTACTGACGCGCGTATTTACAGTTGCCGGGACATACGAATACGACTGTTCGGTTGGTAGCCATGCTGAAAATGGCATGGTAGCTATGCTCAAGGTAGTAAATACGGTTACATCAACAAATGACATACGAGAGGAATCCATATCTCGTTTTGATGTCAGATATAGTTCCGGTAGCAATGTAGTTGACGCTACTTTTCAATTAAGCAAAACACCTGGTAATGCACATATAGGTTTATCAGATTTAAGTGGTCGTAACTTGGCTTATGAGAAAATCCCAGCAGTAGCAGGAAGCAACACCCAGCAAATTCGTCTTGATATAGCCTTATCGGCAGGCATTTATCTGGTATCACTTTACGTGGATGGATCCATTAAAACGGAGAAGATTTTCATTCCATAACCATCTTTGTAGCTTCTACTATTTTGAGCTGAGAAAAGACGTTCTGTTGTCCGCCTGAAATATGTAGTTACCTTTTGTAGAGCATATCAAATAGTATTTAGGGCAGTATATAGGCATTGGTCGATTTACTGCCCTAGTAATTTAGGCCTAGCCTTAATAGGCTATAAATAGTGGTACATCTGGGTTTTTTAGCCTTTTATTAACCCATTAGCCTTTTAATATTATCTTTCCTCAGAGCCATCGAGCAAATGGTAGTTGTACTTCTTTTCTAGTTTGGTGTGTTCAAGAATGCTCAAAAGGTATGGGTAAGTGGAGTAATGATTGATGATTACTAAGGGATTAATGTTTACTTTTTTGTGCGATAATATTGTCTAGGATACTTTTTTTCACGGTAAATATGGTTCCATGTCTTGCCCCTTCCGGAAAGTGAATAGAGTCGGAAATATTTGTCCATTCCTGCAAATCGGATGATTGTATAGCACCCATTTTATGATTGGTGTACATATCAAAATAAACAATCCAATTATCATTAGTTCTAATGGCTGTGGGGCCTTCCACCCAATTTGGTGTGAGGGGTGTTGAAGGTAGACTCCAGTTTTTGGTGAGTTCATCACTGAAGGCTATTCGTATGTTTTTTTCCGGTTTTGGGCTTAGTGTTTCATCTTTCAGGAACATGATATAAGCATCCTCATTTTTTTGTATAGTTGCATCAATTACGTTAAAGCCCTGATCATACAAGAGCTTCGTTTCGGAAAATGCAACAAAATCTTTGGTCGTTGTAAAATAGATTCTGTGATTGTACCCATCATCTCCTAAAGAGTCGGTATTGGGAAACCTTCCAGGGATAGTGGTGGCCCAGCATATTATGTAGTGATCTGCTACTTCATCATAGAATAGTTCTGGAGCCCAGCAGTTCCGGGCCTTTGGTTCGTGATGCATGACAGGAATATACTTTTGTTCTGACCAATGAATTAAATCGGTTGAACTGGCATAACCAATTCCTCTCTCATTCCAGCTTACTGTCCAAACCATGTGAAAGGTTTGATCATGACCTTGAATGATACAAGGATCACGCATAAGTTTATCATCCCCTACTGTTGGCGTTAAAAACGATTGATTATTGTTGAGTGCTTTCCAGTATAGGCCATCGGTGCTGGTGGCCAGATGAAGCCCGTCCTGACCATTATCTTGAAAAAAAGAAAATAGGTATACTTCAGGTTCTTGCTGATGACAGCTGAATATACCTAACAAAATCAGAGCGGATAATATATGTTTCATGGTCTAATTTTTTCTATTCAAGATGATGTAATAGATATGGTGTCGTGGTGTTAAGGACTATAGATTCTGTTTGGCCACGAAGTACTTGTTGTTTTGTGGTTTATTAAGAGTTGTTTCGATTTAGCATGAGTAATCGAAAATCTATGGCTTCGGTACCAGGGATTTCTAATGCTTTCAGCGAAAGGGTGGCCGTACCCTGATTTAAATGAATCGTACCCATATCAAGAGGAATAAAGTCTTTGACGTAAGATTCCTGTCGAAGGATGCGATCATTTTCCTGACCAATTACAGGAGGGTTATGAGCTGACGTAATTTGTTTTGAAATAGCATTAGTGCCGTCGGAGAGTTGGATGATTGCACCCAGATTTTTTTCTTGGCAAGTATAATAGAGGAGCACATCGAAGTTACCATCCTGGAGCACATCAATATTCCAGGTAATGCTATCTTGGCTATGTGTCCAATTGGTAAAATAGGAACAATTGGGGTACCTATTTGATCGTTTTATTTGGCCATGGGCGGTCCCATCTCGAGCTGGAAGTTGGGTATGTGTGAAGTCAGGGTGGCCCACAGGAAATGGGCGCTTATCTTTTGTGGGTAATTCCGTGTATACCTGTGCGGTCCATTGATCCTTGTAATTCATCATTTTTGAATAGACATCAGGCTGATGTTGTGCGATATCGATCTTTTGGCCGGGATCATCTATCATATCAAATAATTGATCATCGGCCGAGAGCCGAAACTGTTGGCTGCGTATGCTGATCTGTTTCCTCCAGTTATTCACGATAAAACGTTCTTCCCAGTCCGGGTTTTCTTCTAAGAGGAGCGGTTGTAAGCTTCTTCCATCAATAGCTTTGTGGGGTTCCATGGTTATTTGGGTTAGATCGGTGAGGGTTGGAAGTACATCAATAGCAGATGCGATTTGTGGAATTTTTTTACCAGCTTTTATTTTTCCCCTCCAGCGAATAATGAAAGGTGAGCGTACCCCTCCTTCATTGGTAGACCCTTTCACTCCTTCCATGCCGCCGTTCCACCGCCATCCATTGGGGCCATTATCGGAAAGGAATATGATAATGGTATTATTATCGAGGCCGAGTTGGTTTATTTTGTCAACGATCCGTCCTACGTTCCAATCGATATTTTCAACCATGGCATAAGCTGCTTTCGTATGGGTCAGGTTTTCTTTTTCACGATATCGATGGTCATTCTGTAATTCTTTAGCTGCTTGTCTTTCCCACCATTGATCAGGAACTTGCATCGGGCTGTGGGGCGTATTCAGAGGGAGGTAAAGGAAAAAAGGATTGGTTTGGTGTTCTTCCATAAAGCGCAGAGCATGCTGGGTAAGGTCGTCCGTCAGGTATCCATTACCTTTTACAAGTTGGCCATTATACTCCAAGACGGGATTGAAATAGTTACCCCAATGTCCGGAACAAAACCCATAAAATTCATCAAATCCTCGGGCGTTAGGGTGGTATGGATATTGCATACCGTTATGCCATTTACCAAATGCAGCAGTCTGATACCCATTTTCTTTAAAATATTGGGCAATGGTTTTTTCATCTAGATCGAGGCGTTCGCCCCCAGCAGAAGTGGCATAAACGCCACCTCGAACGTGGTATCGGCCGGTTAATATTTCTGCTCTGGTAGGCGAACATACTGGGCTGACATAAAATCGATCGAAAACAGCTCCCTGATCAGCAAGGTGGTCGATGTTGGGTGTTTCTAGTGCTGTATTGCCATGCATGCTAAGGTCGCCCCAACCCTGATCATCAGTCATAATCAGTACAATATTGGGTTGTATGGAGTTATATTGAGAAGGTGATGAGCTGCAAGCCATCGTGGCCACAAGCACTAGGGTAAATAAACAGGCTGTAGTACTATTCTTTGGAGTTAATGGTATATTCATAGTTATTTTGTTTTAACACTACATTCTTGTGGTTTGCAGCGTAAGTTGAAAATACAATGAATATGGTTTTATCTTTTTTTCATTTCGATAAGTAGCCCTCAGTCAATAAGGTCGGTCAATCATTGCTGTCGTCAAGCCATAACGATCTACTTCCTTTATTTATAACGATGTGGTTACTCTTCGAATATATCTAATGGTAAAACGGCCGAGACGCCCACATTTGGGGAATCCACCAATTGGCTGATTCTGAGGTCCACAGCTACTGAGGTAATGATATACGCTTGGAGCCGGTTGTATCCGTAGGTATTTGAAATATAATCAATCATTTCGAGCAAGGCGTTTCGAACTGCCAGAGATATATCGTTCGAGAGGTTTTCCAGGGGGGCTAGTTTTTCAGATTCTAGATAAGCCAGATGAGGGGGTATACTACCTTTTGATTTTATGGGGAAGCCAGTTGTGGCATAAAAGGTTTTGGATGGAATATCCAGCAGATGTGAGGGTCCTTCATAATGTGGTCCGCGGGTCAGGTCGGGGCCGTTTTTTAATATTTCGGTGGTAACGGTAACCGTTGCATCCATTTCCAGTGCTGTTCCTGATACTTCCCCATCTCCTTGAATATAGTGGGCATCGCCGATGGACAATCCACACCCATCAATATAACAGGGAAGATACATAGCGGATCCGGCCTGCATATATCGGATATCCAAATTACCTCCATGTTCTCGAGGTGGTATTGTTCTTAGGCATTCATCGGCGTAGGAACCCTCTTCTCCACAAATATCAGCAGGTAGCGCAAATTTAGTATGTGGTAACCTGACAGCGCCCCCGGCATCATACAGTTCTTTTTCTCGCCTTAGCATCTCGGCATGCTTTTCGGCATTGGGTAAGACAGAAATGACGCCTGGGAAGCTTCGGTTTGGTAATTTCACCCCAGGAACGTCGTCCGATGTGGCAAAATCTTTTCCTAACTTCCACTTAACCATTAAGAACCCGTCAAACTCATCCTGTAGGAACCCGGATGTGATTGTCCAAGCCCACTCTCCGGGTTCTACATCTAAAATATTGACTTTTAAAACATCCCCTGCTTTGGCTCCTTTGATATGGACTGGACCAGATAATGGATGAACCCAACCTACGGCTGAGTCATCTTCCCGATCTAATTCGGGAACGCCAGGATCAAGGAGTCTATCATCTGCATTTTTACAATGGAAGATAATGGTATCCCCCGGATTAGCTTGTTTCCGCATTGGGATTGCAGGATGAATTCTGTTAAAACAATCAGGATCATCTTTGCACAAGACCTTATTATTGCCTAATTCAATTGTCTTTTGGGCAACTAGGGGCATACCTTGGAATATGAATAGTAAGATGGTGGAGGCCAGTAGGCATATTTTTGTTTTCATTTCACCAATTCGATTTTAATTTTTTTATGCATATTGGTTTGTGCTATTCAACTCCAGATCATTTTGCCCTAAGATGCACTTTTGGCCGCCTGGAGTCATTTGATAAACTGGCTGTAATCAAGGATTTACCAAAGCGGGGAAGATTAGTCGGTTTGTTGATCTTTTATACACTTGTGCCCTATGAATATACAAAAAACGATTCTGTTTTTTGGGTAATACAGACTGGACGGACGATAATGCTGGCAGAAACTTTTGCTGCTTATTGGACCTACTTTTGTTGTTGTTGTTGATGGGTAGTGAAACCATTGGTTGTTCATTCGTCTTTGGGATGAATACGATGAAAGCCGAGTGATTCAGCCGTAATCTGATACAAGGTATCCTCGGTGGTGGGTATCGGGCCTTTTAATAGTCTTGCTGCCAAATGGCCGTAAGTCATAGCTCCTTTGGCACCTACACCTGACATACCTCCCATAACGATAAAATCGTGATTGGGCTCTCCGGTATTTGTTTTGATGGGTGTAACCAAGGGTACTTCTGATTGGGTCAAGGAGTAAACGCATGAATATCCATCAACCAGTTGTAGATCGTTCTTTTTTATGGGTAAATCGAGCAGGTCCATATAATTGGAGGTACTATTCAGGCTCCATTGTATTTCTTCTTTTGAGTGGCTTTTTTCCCATACTTTGTCGAGATCATCAATAGTAGATCGTTGAAAGTGTCCCCCAATCTTGATGATGGGGTGGTTATTTTGATCGTAGTATTCAATCATAGAAAAGAAGCTACCATCCCTAGTTCCTTGGGCGCTGTTAATTACGGGATAGAAGCTTTTTACTTTTTTGATATCCTGATCGGTCAGGTTGGCATAGGTAGAATCCTGTATTTTAAAAAAGGCAAGGAATACCCTTTGTGGATCTATCAATTGATCGAAATAGGGCGCTATATCCTGTAATAAAGTTCCGGTATAGGGACCGGCTGCACTTACTATTTGGTGTGCTTTTAAAATATTGGTTTCATTGGTTTTTTGGTTGATAGTGGTAACATCATAGGTATTGCTTAAAGTATCGTATTGGACTGCTGTTACTTTGTTATTGTAGCGTATGGCGCTGCCTTTTCTTCGGATGGCTGTATGGAGCAGTTGGATTAAGGCTTTGGGGTTGAGGGTTCCGGAGTGTAGATTATATTCCCGTTGGATCAGTACACTATCGGGCAGGTTAATATTATACTTACGTTTCCCTTCTTGTGGATTTACTGCCATATCATAGTTTACTTTTTGGCGGATTAGGGACGCGAGCAGTTGATCGTAGATTGTTGAGCGGCCAACATAGGTTACTGGAGCGGTTGTGTATATATCGGTGATGGAATAGGCGCGATCAGGTGCAGATTGGTTGAGGTACTCAACGAGTAATTGTGTTTCTTTTACCGATCGATTATGTAGATAGGACCAGATATCGTTTCCGCGATTATTGCTTCTGGCAATTCTGGCTTCCCCAAAACTTGACCCTTGGTGGTATACGGAGTCCTGCATTTCTAATACTATCACGGAAGCACCATTATTGGCGGCGTGCCATCCCGCAGAACTACCCATTAGTCCTCCTCCAATAACAATGACGTCATGTGTTTTTTGTGCTTGGGGAGCACATCCAACAAGCATACATGAGGCGATAATAAACTGTAAAAAGACGCTTCGGGTCATGGTTTTTTGGTGGTTTTAAGGGTAATGTATATCCAATGTCAGGAATAGTGAGTTGATGAAGTATGTATATCCGATTGTGTGTTTCTCGTTTTTTTGGTTGGCTGCTACAGCAGATGGTATGCAGTAAAGTAGGGAATGGGTGAATTAGGATATGGATTAAACAGAGTAATATAATCTCTTTTTATGGGTAGAACCTTGTGTAATGTAAAGAAATGGGATGACTTTTTTACTAACCAAAAGATAGAGATACTTGTAAAGCGTAGGCAAAATCGAGGTAGGAAGCCTACGGTATTCCTTGCGAGCGGATTCCTATGAAGGAGTGGATAGAAGTTAGGCTGGCGTTCTCAAGAATGAGTTCCTGAGAACGCCAGCCTAACTTATGGGACTAAGCGATTCTCTTGATTTTGTTTTCAACTATTAGATCAGAAAAAAATGACCTAGACGTTGCTATGCGGCGAAGTCTGCGTCATTAAATGTTATGGTGCAGGCTCAGTTGCAGTTGGTTTTTACTCCAGTTATCGGTAGTCTGGTTCATGACACCAACCTGAACTTTTAGCTTGTCGCTTAGTATGTATCCAAGGGCGGAGTAAAATCGGTTGCGGTCAAAAATTTCTACATTATTTCTATTACCTATGTTTCTTTGGCCATTGATAAATAGCTCATTGTAAAGTGCCAGATATAGTGTTTCTTTTTCCATAGCAGCTTTATTCAGTGGTATGTTTAGGAATAGGTTATAGCGGAATCGGGTTCTAAAATCCTGATTCTCAACAAATCGTTGTTCATAACGAAATCGGTGACTTGTATAAACTCGATTGCCAAATTGGACAGGGAACAAGGCTTCCTGATAGATGCGGCTTTCTGATACGGTTGACTTATCATCTCCATAGGCTCCGGTGGTTATATTGCCGTAGCCGAGGGTTATTTTAATGTTCGCTTGCTTCGGTTTATAAGTTAGGCCACCACGCAGGAGTAGCTGCTCTAGGTCGCCTATAACATTCCAGTTACGGAATTGAACATCCCCCTGAACCCCCCATTGGCTGTCCTTGAAGGTGGTGTTGAAAAAGTACATATACCATGCGCCCAGTTTGTCTTCTTCTATTTGAGCTTGTCCCAGTGTAGGGATGAGCAGGGAAATACCTATAACGAAGAGGAAGATATTTTTTTTCATGCTTAAGAATTTCACACAACAATGGGCCAGGGTGTACACACAGGATATATTTGGGTTGGTATGCCTTATCCAGCCTTTTGTTGTTAGTAGATTAATTTAGTGTTTATTAAAATCGAATATACATTTGCATAAATAGTTATGTTACTCTTTTGTTGTGGATTTGCCGAAGGTTACCTCCAACAGGGGGTCAGGAAGAGACAGATGGGCACCTAAATGACATGTATATATCAGCTGCACTACAGATTTTCCGCTTGAAGTCATTCGAGTAATAAATGGACACACCTTATAGTAAAGTCCGTTTAATTATTAGGGATATCTGGGTTCAGAAGCTATCTCCTTTTATGTCGAGATGCTTGTTTCCGTGTATTGGCTTTAATGAGATACGACCCTTTTAATTCACCATAACCGCTCTTTGCGCTGCAAGGTATAAAGATTCGCAGAAATGAGCGGGAAAGCATCATAATTGGCTAGTGACATATTGGCTATTGAATACGAGGTGATATGCGGGCAGGAATGGTTTTGTAAGGTATCCAGGATTGATTCCTTGGGATTAGAATCAATCCAAGATTTAGTTGTTAGTTGAAATTATCGAACATGCGTTTCACTTGTCGTAAGGTATATTTTTCATAAACGACATCTAATTGCAGTGCATACGACTCAATCGTTTGGGTGTATCCTATGGCTTTTCTTTTTTGATTCACTTTTTTGGTGTTTTTTATTGGCCAGACGATATATTTAGTGCTGGTTTCACCGGTTTTTTAATCGGTAACATTACCACCATAAATTTGGGTGCCGTAGATCTGCTTTTGCCCTTTATGCATGAGGTATCTATCATTCATCATTGCGACTAGCGTCATGGGTATTTCTTTATTTTTTCCGGCTTCTTTAATCAATGGCAAGTAGTCGCTGATTTGATCAGAATGCTGGATGATATACCATGCTGCTTTATTGGTGGGTTCCCCAACCAGTGATTTGCCTGGGTACCCATAGGTGTCGATAATACCTGTGATCTTTTTCAGATTAATAGCGTCATTTTTAATCATAATACCCCAAGAATTTTTGAAAAAATCTTCTTCGGTAACACCGAGTATTTTTAAGTAACCCGCTTTCTTTTCTGGGGTAATATTGGGGTCCATAAGTGCACGAGGTGCTTGATCAAGCATCAACATGGTGTCGAGTGTATGCTTTAATGTCAGATTGATGGACTGGCCATGAAGTTGAATGGATACGAGTGACGTGAGGATTAGTATGACTATTTTCACTGTTCTGGATTTATGGGGGATGTATTAGAAATTATATCTTAACTATTAGCCCAGATGGATACCGGATTACATTTTGAGTTATAAGCCTTTTATTGATCAATGCATCCTTTTAAAGGATGGATTCATTGATATAAGGTTGCATTATGGCGATACGTTTTGTGATCAAAGCCCATTGAATTGACGTTAGAGTAGCTTCAAAAGCGGATTTACAATTTCATCTAAAAGCTGATTGCTTATGCTTATATCAGGCATCACACCTTCCAATTTGATACTTCCGTTGACACGAACAATCAAGCCTTTTGAGATATACAGTATAATGCCAGTATTGGGTATTACAAATTGAAAGACGGAGGCGTATAGTAAAGGGTATTCTCTGGTTTCTTCACCGAAAATTGTGCAGAAGCTATAGTCCTGCATTTGGGAAGCAGTTACTGCGGCTTGAGAATACGTTTGTCGGTTTACAGGTAGGTTCGTTTTTCTGGAGAAGCGCTTTGCTTTTGGTTGGGGATTGTAGTCTTGATGTAAATCAGGTGAAAAACTAGACCATTTTACACTCAAGTATTTCTTTGAAATATGCTAGGGTTTTATCGTTATTGAGGACTGTAAATTTCTTTAATTGTTCGCTGGTTTTTATGGTAAATGACGCATTCCATTTAAATGGTTTTTTGGCGACGAAAGAGGCCAAGTAGTTACTGAAGTTATCATTACCACCTTTGTTATTTCGGAGATCGATAATCAGGCATTTACGTTTGTGGTTGTTTATTTCCATAAATGCAGATTCAATAAATAGTTGAAATTTTAATATGCTGCAGACAAGTGGTTCGGATTCAGGTATGCGTTCGGACCGACTCGTTTCTGTACGGGTTTTATGTCCAATAAGTTGGTTCTTTTCAGCTTAAAAACTCAATTAGATTGATGGGTTCTAGCTGATATTCTGAAATTGACCGTTTTGTTTTACGGTTTTATCAAATCTCTACTGTTGACTGAAAAAGCCTTATCCATAATACTTTTGGTATAGAAATAGATAGCAGCCCCTACGCCTAGTAGTAATTCTAGCTGTACCTATCTAAATACATGCAACATATCGTAGGTAAGAGAAATATTAATCAGGGCAGGGTTAAAAACCATAAGTGCAAAGAAGAAAACCACGAGGGATAGAAATATCCGGATAAGGTTTCTTAGTTTTTTCATATTAACCATGACACTTAAATCCATGGTTATTAGGAGCGCTTTAGTTTAACTGACATAATACATGGTGAAGGTAGGCAATAGCGTTTTTGCAGATTTAAAACCGATCTGCTTTATGTTGCAACGACTGATGGTGGCGTTCTTTTTTCGGTCTTTTATGTGTTGGAGTTAGAATTCTTGTTTTGAAATAATGGCTGTCCAGCCTCCACCTTTAGCGAGTTTTGCAGAAATTACGGTGGTTGGATTAACATCCAAAACTTCGATTTTATAGTCTTCGGCAAATCGATTGGCATTAATACCATCTTTAAAGACCTTCATTTGATAAGTACCTTTTTCGAGAAAAGAGAGATCAAGTTCGAGGTTTCTTGACGACCAGTCGGTCATAGCACCAAGGTACCAACTATCACCTTTTCTGCGGGCAACAGCAACATATTCACCAATAGCGCCGTGTAGTACGATTGTCTCATCCCAGGTAGTAGGGATTTTAACAATAAAGTCAACTGTTTCTTGTTCTTTATAGTATCTAGCTGGAGATTCGCAAAGCATTTGTAAAGGTGCTTCATACACGACATACATGGCTACTTGATGTGCGCGTGTACCTTGACTCATGGGGCGTTCAAAACTTATGGCATAATTTGATTCTTGCCGGTTGACCATAGAACCTGGGGTATAATCCATAGGGCCAGCAGCCATCCGAATAAAGGGAATGGTTACGTTATGGGTAGGAGTAACACTTTTTTCCCATTTATTATTTTCGCTGCCTTTTACGCCTTCGAAATTTACTACATTGGGATACATGCGCATTAATCCGGAAGGTTTGAATGCGCCGTGAAAATCAACAATCAGTTCTAGGCGCGCACATTCCGCGGCAATGCGCTCATAGGAGTTAACCATGTATTGGTCATTGCGCTGCATGAAATCCACTTTGATTCCCTTAACGCCCCAGCTTTTATAGGTTTCCAGAATACGAACCATATCTTCGTCCAGTGGTTTCCATAGCACCCACAGAATGAGTTCGACACCTTTCGCTTTCCCGTATCGGATCAACTCTTGCACGTCGATATCCGGATTGTAGTCCAAGATTTCGGTAGTAGATTTTGTCCATCCTTCATCAAGGATAACGTATTCTATGTTATTGGCGGCAGCAAAATCCAGATAGTATTTATAAGTATCCGTATTGAGTCCGGATTCAAAATCTACGCCAAAGATATTATTTGCGTTATACCAGTCCCATGCTACTTTTCCTGGTTTAATCCAGGAGGTATTTTTCAGGGCGGATGGTTTGGATAGCTG
>JABSSK010000220.1 GCA_013214265.1 Saprospiraceae bacterium
TAGAGAAAATTGACTTGTTCACATGTCCTTGAAGATCTGTATCGGAATACCAGATTTTATCTGTAGTATTATAGGGACAGATTTAGCAGGGAAGGTCTTTCATAGTTATCTTTATTTTAAAATATGGATAGGCATACTTTGGTTCTTATAATTTTTCTGATTTCCAAGCAACAAAGTAGGTTTCGATCATTCCTTTGCCTTTAATCGATATATCTCCGCGTGATTTAAAGGTAAATGCTGGATCATCTTTGATGGCTTCATAGGTTGTTTTACTAATATTAATTTTTCCAGTTTCGCCTGTGCTTTCCATTCGACTTGCGATATTAACGGTGTCACCCCAGATGTCATACTGGAATTTTTTTACACCGACAATACCAGCAATTACTGGTCCGGTATGTATACCGACACGCATATCAAAGGTAGGAAGAGCTTGCGCTTGGCGTTGCTGGTTGTGTGTCATTACAAATTGTTGCATTTCAAGTCCTGCGCTTACCACATCACTAACGTATTTGCTTCCTACTGTGCGGAAGCCGCCAGCGGCCATATAGGCATCACCGATGGTTTTTATTTTTTCAATGTTATATTTCTGGATAATCTCATCAAATTTCTTAAAACAAGCATTGAGTTCAGCTACCAACTCTTGGGCTGATAGTTTTTCTGTAGTGCGGGTAAACCCTACAAAGTCTGTAAAGATGACGGTAACATTGTCAAAACCTTTTGCTTGAACTTCTCCAAACTCTTTGAGTTCAGCGGCTACTTCCTGGGGTAGGATGTTCAGGAGAAGGGACTCGGAGCGTTCTTTTTCCTTTTCAATGATAGATCTTGATTTGCGCACGAAACGCAAACTATTATAGAGTCCTAATGCAATCAGGATCAATAAGATCAATCCGATGCTAATGCCATTACGAATATTTTTTTCTTTGCGCACCTTTGCTTCAAAGCTATTGGTAAGGAGGCGCAGTTCTTCAGCCTTATCGATACTATCCTGTAGCATGATTTTGCTGAATTCCATCTGTCCCAGTTTCTTATTGGTTTCCTTATTATTTAGGCTGTCCTCAACGACACGTAGATTTTCTAAATAGCGAAGAGCTTCGCGGGACTGCCCTTTCGCTTTGTATGTATCATATAAACATTGGAAAGCTTCTTTTTTGGCCTCTAGGGCCCCTATATTTTTGGCTAACTCAAGTCCTTGTGTACAAAACGAAATAGCTTGCGGGTAATTTCCTTTATGAGAATAGGTTAAACCAATGTTGATAAGAGAAATGGTTGTACTTCCCAGGCTTCCATAACTTTCATTCAGGGCTAATGATTGTTGATAGTATTCTAGAGCTTTATCGTAGTCTCCTTGGTTTTTATAGTTTACACCTATGTTATTTAATGCATTGGCAATTCCAAATTGGTTACCTAGTTTTTGATGTATAGAGAGTGAGCGCTGATAATAATCCAATGCTTTTGGGTAATCACCCTGATCGGAATAGATGATACCCATACTATTAAATGAGTTGGCCATCCCAAATTGGTTGTCCGTTTTTTCTCTAATAGCCATTGCCCGTTGGCAATAGTTTAGGGCTTGTGACAAATTCTTCTGTGAATAATAAATTATTGCAATATGGTGCAGTGCGTCAGCGATATTTTGTGGGTGATCTATCTTTTCACTTAAATCCAGAGATTTTTGATAATTGTCAAGTGCTTTGGGATAGTCACCTTGAGCGAAATAGATTTCACCGATATTCAGTAACGTACCAGCCATATCGTTTAATTTGCCAATCCTTTCTTCTATGTCGATACAGCGTTCTAAAAAATCGAGTGCTTGGGGGTAGTCACCCTGGTTGCGATAGGCATTACTGATGTTGAACAAAGAGTTGGCAATACTCTCTTGGTCACCAATGACTTTTTTTATGTCTAATGACTGCTGATAATATTTTAAGGCTAGCGCATAATCGCCTTGGTCGGCATAGGCGATTCCAAGGTTATTTAAGGCATTAGCCATGGTATTCTGCTCGCCGATGGAATTGCATACTTCATAAGAGCGTTGCAAATAGTCCAGTGCATTTGTGAAATTTCGTTGGTTATAATGGACTATGCCGAGGCGATATAAAACATTACAAATGCCTTGTTGATCACTAGTGTTTATATATAAGTCTAGAGCGTTCTGGTAATATTCGATTGCTTTCTGATAATTACCTTTTTTGCGCATGATTTGCCCTAGTAATTGAAATCCAGTTGCTTCACCTTTTGTGTTTTTTTTAGCAGTTGAGAATGTAATTATTTCTTTGGCTAGCAGCAATGCACTATCTGTCTGGGTAGCTAAAAACCCAGTTTGAATATAATCTTCGTAAGCTAAAATGCGGGTAGAATCAGGTTGTGTAGTGTCTTGCCAAATCGTATAAAGAGAATCCAGGTTTTGTGCATGAATGGTCAAACTACAGAAGCTGAATAAAAGAAAGAAAGAAATAATTGGTTTCATTGGATCAATTTTCGAACATTAGTTCTTTAGGTGATAGGTTCACTTCATATCTATATTGAGTTACTGATGAAAAGATAACCATAAAAGTATCTGAAATCATACAGAGTATGATTTTAGTCGGTTAATAGTAACAATTATAAGCAAAGAAAGAAGTGATCAAGAGTATGATCCGGTAAATAAATCAGCCATGAATTTACGGCTGTTTTGATTTGTTGGGGAACCCCCTGCGAAGTACATTCTCCAATCCAGGGCGCTGCAAATTTTTACCGATAAAAACCAAAATACTACTTCTTTTCTCATTGGGTTTCCAGTTGCGTTTTTCTTGAATTTCTAGCCGTTTTCCCACTGATTGTATGACGTATTGCTTTTGATCATTCTGAATGGACAATAGCCCTTTAATGCGGAATAGTCCGACCGATTGGAACGTGAGATACACAAAAAGACTTTGATATAGCTTTTTTAAGTCGAAGGGTTGCTCGAAGATGAAGGTTTGACTGTTTATGTCATCCGTATGGTGGTGGTGATGGTGGGTATGTGGCTTTGAAACCGGAAAAGCAGAGGAGTTGTCTTGCTGGTGATTAGTGTCGGATGAGGTTAAAAGGGATTCCAGTTTGTCGTTACTTCTTTGAAAATCAATCGTTGGAAATTGCTTTTTAGAACCTTGATAGATTTTTGCCAACGGGTTAAGTTGTTGTAGTTTCTTGCGTACGCGATTAACCTGTTCATCATCAACGGTATCGGTTTTGTTTATCAACAAAATATCGCTGAACGAAATCTGATTGATCGCTTCTTCTGTATGTGCCAAATGGTCAAACATAAGTTCCGCATCGACTAAACAAATGATGGAAGCTAAAGGAAAAGTTTTTTTAATTAATGGATGGGATATGAACGGTTGGGCTAAACCTGAGGGGTCAGCTACACCGGTAGCTTCAATAATTATTTCATCAATTTCACTGCGGCGATCGTGTAGTTCGTTGAGTATATCATAAAGGTTGTCGTGTAACGTACAGCATAAACATCCATTGTTAAGTTCAACGATGGTTTCTTCAGGGCGAATAATCAGCTCATTATCAATCCCCTGCTCTCCAAACTCATTTTCGATAATGGCATATCTCGTTTTGGGATTTTCAGTTAAAATATGATTCAGGAAAGTAGTTTTCCCTGTACCAAGAAAGCCACTTAAAATTGTTACGGGAATACTGTAAGACACCATTCTAAGATTCTACTTCAAAATTACTGCGGAGCGCATATCGGGTTATCACATCTGCAATATCTCCGATTATACATATGTAAACCAATCAAAGAAAAGGCAGTTAAATACTTCCACATTTCTGCAATGGGTAGTACAGCTAATTTCTCATTGACGATCAATAGTGTGAGTAAAATCCAGTTTACGTATAGTGCATAGTTCATCCAACCCTTACTAGTGTTGATTGCTGATTGGCGCACGGCTAAAAAAGTTATTCCCACAAATAGATAGTCGAGCGAACTCCACCAGGCTGGACTTCCTTCCTTGCAGCCAGTGACAGAACAGGTGTGAATAACGAACAGGAGGGGTGTAGCTACACAGTGAATAACACATAGCCCACTGGCGACTGCACCGAGGATGTCTGATTGAGGTAATGGTCTTAATGCTAACATTTAGCGTTGTCGTTTTACTTATTGATTCTGGTTTAGAAGTATGCTACTAACTACTTTTATTCACTCGTTGCTATGGGCAGTATAATATTTTGCCCCGATCAAATGGTAATGAAATGTTTACGGATTACAACCCAAAGACTAATATCGTTATTATTCAAAGATACCACGATTGAACTGCAATACCTGTAGCATATCTGATTTGTTATATAGTATGCATACACTATCTAATGCAACAATGTTGCAATATAGGGGTTTTAATTTTTTCTGCAACCTTTAGTTATGGGCGAATAGGATAACAGCAAAATTTTCTTGTACTTATCTCTCATAAAATGAATCGTAAAATCAAGGGTAATATCGCATTGTGCAGATTGTGCGATCGATTCTTTACGTACGAACTGTTGGCTACGCTATTAACTATTGACTTGCACCATTTCAGTGATTCGAAGCATATTAATGGGCTGCAAAAAAGAACTTACCATCATTCCCGGACCTTCAGGAGGTATGGTGTATTTGTAATCATATATACCTTTGGGCGCAAAGAGATATTTCCATGCATAGTCAATAATGCTCATTTCGCTGGCACGGGAAGTTACTTCTTCAATAATACTTGCACACCTGAATTAATAGAGAAATTGAGCCCAGAGTTGTGGTTTGATTGGTTTTTGAAATTTTCGGATTCCTGTTATACATCAGGGATGGGCTGGATTTTGTTAGGCATTGATTTTGTATACAATATGAGCCATGCGTATACGACCTTGATTTATGGCCCAAGATGCATTAATGACGAAGCTAAAGGTTGACTCCGCTTGATTTTCTCCTATCGAAGAAGGGGATTACTCTATTAGGGTTTTCCTAATGGCAGGTTATCATTTTCAAGCAAAATACAGGGCTAAAATATCTCATAAAACCTACTAGTTTTGCGTTAAGCTTTGGTAAGACAAGCCTTGCGTATTCATACTTAGGGACATCGACCTTGCATGTTTACGTTTGGTAAGATCAATTGTTTATAATGAAAACCAATTTTGTATGAAGTTGAACATGAGTATGTTATTAAGTACAGCTTTCGCTTTTAGTTTATTGATGGGCTGTACAACCAATCCTGCCAATTCTGAAGAGCATAAAGCTATGGTAGAAGAACATGAGTTAATGGAAGCGGAGCACGAAAAGCTTGCAGAGGAACATGCTGCCATGGAGGCTATGCATGAGCAGATGGTGGCAACCCATGCAGAGGTTAGCGACCCTGAGGTAGATTCTGTTCACATAGCTATGGAAGAGTCCCATACTGCCATGCTTATGAAGCATGCAGAATTGATGTCACAGCATGAAGCGATTCTCATCAGTCATCAAGAGTTAGTTGCTAAGCATGCTTCTGGAGAAGTAGATGCTGAAACACTAAAATCAGAGCACGATATGATGAAAAAAGATCATGAAAAGATGCTAAGTGAGCATGCTATGATGAAAGAAGAACATGAAAAAATGAAAAGTGATCATGATAAAATGATGGCTGATCATAAAGGTTAAATCTCATCGCGCGACAGGACAAAGGCAGGGCATCTTCAAGCTGAAGAATGCCCTGCTCTTTTAATCATGGTTTTTGTATATAAATCAATACAGAAAAGCAGATAAAAAAGGATGGATCATATAATTACAGTCGGGTGATTTATGGTTTTGGTTACCGGTACCATTTCAAATGAAAGCATAATGAATTCACATATATTGATCCATCGATATTGTGTTTATATAAGTGCAGCCTGGATTTTCACGCCGCTTAAAATATTCAGGTATTCCGCTTTTCTTAACCCTGGATATATACCCAACAACCTATTGTAGTTCATCAGATCGTACTTTTTAACCCCAGAGAAGAAGATGGTATTGTTCATGGCTATACTATACCATCTAAAAGCCCGCGTCATGAGTAGTGAGGTGATCATATCCAGCGCACAAGCAATTACATCAAAGGTCAAGTTTAACTGCATTATTCCACTGGCCTGCCAAGTAACAGGGTTGTGAAGCGTACTGTTCCACTGGTTGATTAAGCTATTACTTACATAGGCCTGACCCATCTGGGTTACGAGGAACAGCAGTATGTGTTGTAGACATACAAAGCAGAAGATATTCTGGGTCATTTCTTTATGTTGGTCGGTATACTGGGATTTAAGTGTTATAGATGACCACATTGCCTTTCTTGCGTCCGGAATCAATATACTGATGGGCTTCAGCGAGTTTTTCGAGTGGAAACTGACGATCGATGATCGTTTTTAGTTTTCCTGCCTGGTAGATATCGAGAACTTCAGAGAGTAATACATTAAGTTTTTCGACCTTATTAGCACCGGTAGCTTCAAATTTTGCTTTTTTGCCCTTTGCTATTGAGGTAGAGATCATATCAAGCAGTAGCGGGAATTGTAAAACAGGAGATAGATAGACGCCTTTCTCTTTTAAGATTTGCTTGCATGCCTTGAAAGAGCTTTTACCTACGGTATCATACACGAAGTCGTAAGTCTTTTTACTTAAAGTAAAATCTTCTTCTTGATAATTTATGACGTGTTCTGCACCTAATGATTTTACAAGTCCGAAGTTAGCACTACTACAAACAGCTGTTACTTCAGCCCCTAGGTAAGTTGCGATTTGAACGGCGGAGGTACCCAGCGCACCGGAGGCACCATTAATGAGTATTTGTTGTCCGGGTTTGATCTGGGCGATTTCTTTCAAAAAATTGTAAGAGGTCAAGTGTCCATCACAAAAGTTAGCTGCTTCGTGAAAATCCATATGTTCTGGAAGTTTCATAATAACCCCTGCTTCGGTTACAGAAATGTATTCTGCATTGGCACTAAACCCAAAGGCGGTTTCACCGAAAACGCGATCACCTATTTTAAAGGTGGATACCTCGGCTCCGATGGCTTGTGTGACACCTGCGAATCCGGTACCTGGAATGGGTTTGCTCGGTTTGGATAGTCCAAGGATTAATCGGGAAAGGAACGGTTTTCCCATACGCATCATAGTGTCTGCTCGGGTTGCAGCTGACGTTATAACTTTAACCAGAACTTCGTTGGGGCCAGCTATCGGCTGATCTACTTGTCTGAGCTTTAACACTTCGTGGCTGCCATACCCAGTCATTACGATTGCTTTCATTTTTTTCATGATAACCTGTTTTGTTATTGATGTAACAAAAGTAGGCTGACCTGCTAGGCTGATCGTTCGTGAAAAAAAGGAAGAGGTTCGGAATTATAAATCCGAACCTAATTGTTGGTATTAGATTAGGGTAGGCAGAGAAGATTTATGGATGGGTGATCAGAAAAGGGGTTTATTTTTTACTTCTCTGATATTGACTGGGGGTCATGCCTACTTCTTTTTTAAATACGGTATTAAATACAGTTTTGGAATTAAATCCGCTTTCATAGGCCAGTCCAATTAGAGATATATGGCTATTCTTTGGGTTTACCACTAAGGTTTTGAAATGAGCAATTCGTTTTTGGTTGATGAACTCATTGAAATTTTTTCCGTGGTACTCATTGATTAACCAAGATAGCTGATTGGGGTGAATAGATAATGACTTTGCTAGTAATCGCAGGGAGAGTTCTGGATTTAGAAATGGTCTCTCATCATCGATAAAGCTTAGCAGTTTATTCAATTGTGCTCGAACGGTTTCCTCATCCATAATTCGACTAGCAGGCTTTTTTGCCCTTTTCTTTTTTATGGATGCAGTAGGATATAGACGTTGGCGGTAGGACTGATATTGCGGTGCTTGTTGGATACTTTCAGCAAGGGGGTCACTAAATGAGATGAGTAATATGGAAGACTTATGCGTAAACACATTTTCCAGAACTTGAAAGGCTTCGTTGAATCTACCCATATTGGCGTATGCTAGGTAT
>JABSSK010000221.1 GCA_013214265.1 Saprospiraceae bacterium
CTGCATTGGCACCGGTCACGTGGTCACCTGATAATGGTGCTTCTACTCCTTCTCGTTTGATGGCATACAGCTCGTACTGATCTGTTACTTCACCTGTTTCAAAATCCTTAACCGGGTCGGCTGACCAGTACCATTCCAAATCACGAGGGAACAGGTTAGCCACTTCTGATCTTGCCAATAGTGTATCTACGCGGTTGCGTTGATTGCGATCGGCCAGTCCCATCACAGCAAACCCATAGGCTCCTTGTAAATTGGGTGTGAGTACATCAAAAAGGGGCCCACCACTGAGGTTGAATGGTAACTCAGAAGAATCAATACGCTCAATCTCAGAAAGGATATCATTGCCGAGTGTGTCTTTGGCATAAATTGTATCGTAAACCATTTGCTTCTCGACCTCACCATCACCCAGCGTAAAGCCGAGTTCTTGGTTTGCTTGAGCAAATGCCTGCTGAATAGTAAATCCTGGCGATGATGGGTTGACTGGATCAATAATCCGGTATACATTTTTGAATTCCAGCTTAGCCGCAGCTACCAAATAATTCTCAGCACGTTCGGGGTTATCGATACCAGGAAGCTCCACCAGGATTAAATCCCGACTCGCATCCAAGGAAACATTAGGCTGGGTAACACCGAGTTTATCGATCCGCTCTTTCAATAATTTGAAAGTCAGATCAACGGTTTCATTGGCTTTAGCACGCAAAACACGTACCACCTCTCCGTCGGGCGTATCAAAGTTGATCTCCTCCCGTAGCATCTCATTTCGGGCAAAAATAGGTGCTAACTTTTTGCCTTCAGCGTTCTTACGGAACTCATTAGCAAAAAGGGTTACATAATCGGATTGGGCATTCCGTTGGGCCTCAGAAGCAGCCGCTAAAGCATCATTAAAAGTGTTGTCATTCGTATTGTTAGCGAGCGTTCGCAAAAATTCTCGCAGATCAACTTGTAATACGACGCTCATACCACCTTTAAGGTCAAGACCTAGTGCTAATTGTTGCGCCTTTAATTCCTGGTAGGTATAGTTCTTCAACAAAGGAACTTTCAAAATTTCCTCTGAAGACATTGAGTCTAAGTAAGCAGTTCGTTTCTGCTTAAAGACGTCCTTCTGTTGGCTCTCTGGGGCGTTGGCTGATGCAGCAGCAGCATAGTCTTCAGCTTGTTTCTCTACCTTATTCGTCGGTAGAACAAACAAATACTGGACCAAGGTTACGATCGCCATCACCACAAGGAAGAACCTTACAACTCCTTTACCTTGCATAATAGTTTACACTTTTAAATGAATGTTAGAAAAACCCAATTTTTTGATCACAGGCTGGCTCTTGGTAGCTTGGCAGGAACGAGACGAAACCGAAATGAACACATCACTCGTACGAATGATCTGCTCTAGATTTGTTTGTTTTTCGGGTATATAACACGTATTCTCCTATATTCTAACCGGAAATGTCACGTGGCCATCCACACCTCTGCAAAGTCCAGAAACCTGGCCCTCTAATCAAAAACTCCGCAAATATAAGCCTTTTCAAGAATTTTGAGTAAAATACCTTCTAAGACCTGAATCTTTTGCGGATACTTTTCAAACTTGAGCAAGTATAACGCACACAAGGATTGCATATATAAATAAAACGTGCCCACTATCAATACTTCCACCTAAATTCCGGATATTGAGACAAACGCATTTTCAAAACTTAAAACCAACTTTATATGGGAGTATTCTCATTCTTGAAAAACGCCGGTGCTAAATTATTCAAACGCAAAGAAGGAAAAGCTGATCCAGCTACCATCGAGGCGATTCGCGAGGAAAATAAAAAGGCTATGATGGGCGCAGTCGATGAACTGTGCCTGGAACTGAACGATTTTTACATTGAGCTCGAAGATGATAGTGTCATTGCTTTTGGGGAAGCCAATAGTCAAGCCGACAAGGAGCTGGTGATTCTCACGCTTGGCAATACCGAAGGTATCGCTCAGGTTGATGATCGCATGACTGTAGCTCAACCCGAACCAGAAGCCAAGTTCTATGAGGTTAAAAAAGGGGACTCTTTATCAAAGATTGCTAAAGCATTCTATGGTGATGCTATGAAGTATCCCGTAATTTTTGAGGCAAACACCCCTATGTTGAAAGACCCCAACCTCATTTATCCGGGGCAAATGTTACGCATTCCTGCGATCGACGCATAACCTCCTGAAGGATGCCGCACAGAGGTGTGGCTGTGCTAACCACAAAACTGTCTATTGGCTTTGATGGATCGTTTTTGTGGTTAGCACAACATTATCATACACTCCTTAAACAGAAGGCACATTTAATTTTTGTCTTTAGTTAGTTATCTTGACCTGTGCATAAATGCTAAAATTGGCGCATGCAAAAAGAATGACTAAACTAGTAATGCTGGTATCAGACCAACGCCTCCCGGAGTACGCCTTTTAGGAATTGCCCGATCTGGCGCAGCGTGATATCCATCAATCTCTGCCTAGACTCCTGACTGGCCCAAGCCTGATGGGGTGTAATGATACAATGATCGATTTGATACAAAGGATGATCCAAAGCCGGAGGTTCCTCTCTCAGCACATCCAGAGCGGCACCTGCCAGCCGTTTTTGCCGTAAGGCTTCCGCTAAGTCTGTTTCTACAATGAGCCCTCCTCTGGCTGTATTAATTAGATAAGCAGTAGGTTTCATAGTTTGTAGCAGGTTCATATCTACAATATCCATATTGTCATCAGTTAAAGGTGCATTTAGGCTAATGACATCGCTTTCCGCAAAAAGCGTTTTGAGATCCACAAACCGAACACCTTCTTGCTGATCACGCTGGGGGTGGCGATGGGTAGCTATAACCTGCATACCAAACGCTTGTGCAATTTTGCCTACTTGTTGCCCAATACTTCCAAAACCGTAAATCCCTATCGTTTTTCCGGCCAGTTCTACAATGGACGTTTTCCAATAGCTAAAGTCCGCACAACGGGCCCAATCGCCTTGTTTGACACTCCGGTCGTGCCATGCAACCCGATTCGTTAGTTCCAGCAATAATGCAAATACATGCTGCGCTACCGATAGGCTACCGTAACCAACTGCATTAACTACTCGTATTCCGCGCACCTTACACGCTTCTAAATCAACGTTATTGTATCCGGTAGCCGTAATAGCTATAAACTGAAGATTGGGTAATTGTGCCAACACCTTAGCACTTATTCTGACCTTATTTACTAACAATATATTAGCCGGAAAAGCACGGGAGACCAACATATCTTCGGATGTGCGATCATAAACTTCTAAAGAGCCTAACGATTGTAAATTTTGCCAGCTCAGATCGCCGGGATTTAGGGTAGCTCCATCCAAAACGACAATATGAGGACGCACAGACATAAGGTTTTGCATTTCGTGGATTATGAAAATACAAAAAATAACGGCTCGCAACAATTTGCCAGAAGAACAGAGCAGCTATTTGTAACTTGGCTGATATGAAAAATAAACGTATCCGGCACCATCTGAGTCAATGGCCAAGGTGTAATACCCTACAAGCCAGTTTTGGGGTGTTGTGTTTAGGTGATTACTTCCTGTTTTCTGAGCAAATTCCAGTCTTGTTACTAGGCCTTTTCATGCTCGTACAAGCCGTATTTAATTGGTCATTCCGTTATTTGAATACAAACTGTCAACCATGAATTTATCTCGTAATGGTCACGGGTATCAAGGGTTTGATGGGTTGCCCATCACTCCAGCTACCAAGGGATAATTGTGCATCTGAAAAACCAAAAGCAGTATCACAGTGCTTATTTTCCCGTAAGCAGGAACTCATAGCATCGAATAGTTTCCAATACCCAAAATAATCCACTGCATCGGTTTGACCTACCCGAAATGAACGCACCACTGTAGGATTTCTCAGCCCTGTATCAAAAGCCTTATCCAAACTATAACATTCATTATGACCTGCCTGAACCTTTGGCTGGCCATGGTCATCAGGAACCTGCCGCAACATATTTCGAAAGGGTGTTGGTTGGGCAGTTGATATGATCCGGTGTTGGAAAGAATCACCTACCACTCGGTCTTGAGCATTATTGATCAATAATATTGCTATTTCCTCAGGAATTTGGGCATAAGACATCAATGGTCCGGCTTTAGCTGGGCCCGTTCCGGGTGCACATAACATGATCCCTTTCGGTTTTGGTACTTGATGCTGGGCATATTCAGACGCAAAATAGGCCGACATGGCAGCACCATAAGAGTGCCCTACCATGATCAGTTGAGACCAATCCGGTTTTATATGTCCATCTTTTTGTAGTTCTACCCGCGCATTATTTATGGCACGGGCAATATTTATATCGAATCGGGTCGGCCAAGGGCGCATCATATTTTTCTGATACCGTGGATAAATAACAATATTTCCTTTGCGTACCATATGCCGAATCCAACCGCCATAAACCATTGGGTTAATAGCTCCATACCCATGTAAAAATATAACTACCGGTGCTGTATCCGGTTTTGGTGAAGTAGGCTCAAATAGCCAGTACCCGTGTGGTTCGTCAGCAAAATCAATCATCTCTACATCATCATGAGCATAAGACGAACCTCCAGGACCTGTGAGCGGCTGCAATGGACCACTAGGAATATTACCAACAGAAAATACGGCCAAAGAAATAAACAACCTGATAATAGTGGAAAGCGATAGCATGGAATACTTTTGGTACGTAATAATAACGCACTTAAGCAAAAATCGTTGCCCACTTTCCGTGTTCATAAATCAGTTTCTTACAACATCCTATGGCACTGTGAAAAGAAAACTACACGAGCATAGTTCTAGGGAGATTCTGTGTGCAAGCTGCTACCTATATACTAGTAAACGGGGCATGATGAAGCGTTTGACACCTCCAATTAGAGTGTTTTCAAATACTCGATAACCGCTTTACGTTCCGTATCCAAGAGTTTATCTCCGAAAGTATGCCCCACGTTATAAGACCCTGGGAGAGTGGCATCAAAGGTCCATTTTCCGCGGGCATTACCTTTGCGTTCGTAAGCCCACCCTACTTTAGTATAATCATAATCGTTACTGCGACCAGAGCGCTGCCAGTACAAAGGGCGTGCCGGACTATTGAGTAAATCTTCTAGGGTAGGAACGGAGCCATTATGCAAATAAGGAGCTGTGGCCCATATCCCATCCAAAGGGGGAGCTACATACCCCAACTCGGGTTCAAACCACGATGTAGGCTGAGACGTAGCGAACCAACTTTTATTGTACCACCCTACAATGGGAGCATCAAACGCATAAGCCGCATAATAGGGATCCGTTTTGATAATAGAAAGAGAAATTACTTTATTCGGATAGGTTTCTTCGGCACCGTAAGTACCATGACAACCACTACAATGCTTTTCAAACAGAGGTTTGCCTTGGTCAGCTAAAGGCATATTTACGTCAGCAGGGTAAGCGGGAGGTTCGAGGGATTCCAACCAAGCGACTACATCTTTAAAATTAGTGACCGCTTTTCTGGCAGCCGTACTGTCGGCAATACCCAGAACCGAAGCCTGAAACAAAAGCTTAGAAAAATCACCCCGACCAATTGCTGTGTAATACAGCGCATTTTTCTTACCGACATTCCACAGCGGTGGCACATCACTTGCCACCACATAATTGGGTAAATCGAACAGGGCATTGTCCTTGGCAGTTAGTGTTTGTGGATCGCGATAAGCAACACAAGCTTCGGCAAGATGAGCAGCTGGATTGGCACCAGGCTGATTGGTCCGGATATGTGGTGCACTTTTTTTGAAATAGTACTTGAAATCCTTGTATGCATCCCATTCAGGCGATTTCTTACCATATTTCAACCGCATAATTACGTCTAATCCACTCCCTAAAGGTTTCATATTGCGTTGAAAATCTGAAAAACTGTCACCAAGACCCACCACGACTTTACCATTGAGTTCTCCTGCGTGACAAGTAAAACAATTACCATTAACTACTTCGACTCCATTTTCCGCTTCGAAAGCAGTGGCTATATAGGGCATTCTACTATTTGTTCCTTCCCGCCCCAACACTTTGTCTTCATACCCTTGAAGCCTTTTGGGCACTAAATCCACCGGAATACCGGAGCCTATGTAATCTCCATTTTTGAGATAGGAAAAGCCCGCCTCAGGATCACCACCACCAATTTGTTCGCTAGGCTCTAACACTTTAGTTTTCCAAGTGCGATCGGCTGTAGGGGCCGGTAGATCACTGTAAGCATTACATGCCCATAAAAAAAGGAGAAGAGAGGCTAGAATCAGTAATCGTTTCATGGGAATATCACATCATTTTTTCATCTAACAAAATCTATAATTAAGGGTTTAAAAAAACAGACCAAATACCGAATCAATCGAGTTACTATTTGGCATGACCTAGAGCGTAGTTGCTGGTTCTTAAATTTAAGTGTCAGGGTTGTACATCGAGTAAGCAGGGTGCATCCATTGGTTCTATATTCTGCCCACGGAGTCGCTTATTGACCGCATTGAGTTTTTCGCGTGTGATAGCGTAGCGGCTGCGCACCTCTTCCAGTTCTTTGGGTTCCAATTTCAGATAATCCTGCCCCATCAGTGCAGTGAATGTACTCGACAGGTTAATCATTTCTTTTTGATCCCGTTTTAGTGATTCCAGCATGAAAGGAGAAATGGATAGGGAATCCTGATTAGATTTGATTACCTGATCCAATTGGGTATAAATTTGATCGAAACAATTCAGGTTCTGGTAGTAGCGATTAGAAATCATCCGATACCGCTGCAAATTCTGATCGTGCGACAGGTTATCGATTCGCGTCATTTCTTCCCCAACTTTTTCGCCGCAAATTTGACACAAGGGGTATGACTGAGTGGCTTTATCCATCAACCAGCCCTTTTGCTGCTGTGGTGTTAATTGATTATTTACCTGAAAGTCTCGTAGAAACAAGGCGTTTTCCATTTCGCGTAACTTGCGATTGGTACGCTGATAACTACCCAGGCTTTCAATTTCTTTGGGCAGCTTGCCTTGAATTTCGGTTTGACGGGCCCGGTCGCGAAAAAAGTCGAGTAGCTCAATATCAGCATATATTTGTCGTGGTGTTTTTGCAGTCGCAATCTGACTGTATGGTTGCTGATTTTTGATCAGGAAAGCCGCAATTTTTCGCCCTTGAATCAGCATATCTGTATTGAACCATAGGTCGACATCATTTTGCATATTAGCGTATAGGCGTCGGTATTTATCTTTAATAAATGGGTCCTCACTTTCGAGTGCCAACTGTTGGGTGTTTTTGAGTTGCATTAAATCGTAATACAAATCGATAGCTCGGCTAAAGGAGTACCAATCTGGATATTTAGAGGTAAGGCTGGAACTGAATTCATCAATTTGTTTTTTGAGTTCGACCGCTGTTTTGAGGGTTTCCAGAAACTCTTTTTCTATAGCTTTCTTTTCTACATTCCGAATTTGGCGAAAATCTTTATTCTTTCGCTCAATATACCCTTGGCTGTACGCCAATTCTGAGTGGTCTGTATTGTATTCCGCCTTAGTGCTTACGACAAGAATAAAAGGCGTGTTGTTATGGGTAACTCTTTTTTTAATATCATCCACTGAATTGTAGGTATCATTGCGAAAAAATCGGGCACTTGGAGGTTTTTCAACATCCCAATGAATGCGATACAGGGAAGCCGATACCACCCGTTCCTGATACAATGCACTTAGCTGTTTATTAAGCAGGCGGATATAAAACTCACTAGTGATTCGTTGTGGGTCCTCAACATGCTCCATTGAGGTTAGCCCCTGGTTCACCTGTGGAATAATTTGAGCAGTCAAGGCGGCAAATGACCCCGTAAGGGGTGTCGCTAAAAGATTAGTTGCTGTTTTACCCAAATCGATGGAAATCTCGGCTGCTTTTTTCCAGAACTCATTGG
>JABSSK010000222.1 GCA_013214265.1 Saprospiraceae bacterium
CAGTATAGATAACCCCAATTACTTTGTTGACCAGCAATCAGATGTAACGAATCAAACTAATTTAGAGGTCGAAGACGAGGATGAATTCTTTGTCGTAAAAGGATCCGGTTTTAGTTTTTCTTTTAATAAAGAAACAGGATGGTTAAAGGGCGTTGAACAAAAAGGGGAGGAGCTACTAGCTGGAGAAATGAAACCCAACTTTTGGCGCGCATTAACAGATAATGACAGCCGAGGACACCGAATTCAATTCAAATATGCAACTTGGAAAGAAGCTACACAAGAAGCTGAACTACAATCCTTCGAATGGGAAGAATCGGAAGCATCCGTATGGATTACGACCCAACACGCTTTACCCAATCAATCCAAAGTCATTGTTGCTTATCGTATATCAGAAACGGGTGAAATGATGGTCGATTTTACCTAGAATCCAGCGGGCGGGTTAGCCGAACTTCCACGAATTGGCCTACAAGTTCCAGTGGACGGACGCTTGCAGGAAATGGAGTGGTTCGGACGGGGTCCACACGAAAACTATGCTGATCGTCGCCATAGTGCTGCCTTTGGCCGATATGCAGCCCATGTTACCCAAGACTTTTTCCATTATATAATGCCACAAGAGAGTAACAACAGAACCGGAATTAAGTGGCTGTATTTATCTGATGGTAACCAAAAAGGATTGGTTATTAAAGCCAATCGTACTCCATTAAGCATGAGTGCCTGGCCTTATACTCAAGACGATCTGGATAAAGCTACGCACGATTATATGTTAGAAGCTCGTGACTTTGTCACCCTTAATATTGACGGCATCCAAATGGGTGTCGGAGGGGATGATAGCTGGTCCTTAAACTCCCGACCACATGCGCCTTACCGCATTCAGCCTGAGCCTTTTAGCTATAGCTTTACCTTAAAAGTAATGGACTAAAAAAGCGTAGTAGAAATACAAAAGATGGGCCATCGTCTTTAACCAACTACCCGTAGCTTCAATAATAAAAGCTACGGGTAGTTGTATTTTTGTCTTACAGTCATCTTTCTATAGGCTACGTACATAGCGAAAGGTGAAGGTTTCGTTTGAAGAATCTAGTATTATTACATTATGTTAAGTACGTTTTTATATTCTGTTGCTCTTGTGGAGTGGTGGTCAAAGGTCACTTTGTAGCAACAATCTTGATGCGACTTTTTTGTGCGTAAGCGCATGTTGTTGGGAGTCTATTTGGATGTTGCTGCTACATTCTTAGTAATGCTATTTCCGAGTCACCAAGGTTTCTAGGGCTTCGTGGGTCGTGTTTACGCGTTTACTGTGCATAGAACTTGTGTATTTATGTGCCTATCCGTTGAGGCTCGCCTACACTTATTTCCTATAATATATATTATGTTAAGTAGAAAATACACATAATTCCCCCTACCCATCAACAACCGCTTTAAAGTCAATTTCAAAATCTTCGAACCTGCACAGAAGCAGGTTACCACGCTCTAAAAACTGCTTGGTAACATCTCCCCTTTTGTTGGAACACAGTATATTTTGTATAAACCAAATTGCATAATTATTATAAGTATATAAATCATTTTTAATAAAATTTAATTTTGCCAAAATTGACTTTAATAGAACTTTAGTTTATATTAAAAGTAATTCTAAGCTAATGAAACAATACATCCCATGACAAGGACGCTACCCTATGTTCTAACCATTTGCGCATTACTTCTAACCACATTCAGTTTTGGACAAAAGGACGAGGATGACAGTATGTTGATCAAGCAATTACTGATGAGAGAAATTCTAGTGTTAGACCACTGTGCTTTTGATCAATTTCAATCGTATTGGAAGGAGTCACCATATATTTATATTTCTGTGTATACACAGGCAGAATCCTATGTTTTAAACAGTTGGGCTGACTTTGTCAAATGGATTCATAAAACGGAGAAAAGGTGTGTTCCGGGGGATAGAACCCACACAATGGATAAGTATAGCATCAACATTAAAAATGATCTGGCTTTTGTTACTTATCGTCAAGACAATATACTTTCGGGTAAGGTTATTGTTGAGAAAGTAAATGGGAGGTGGCAAATGGTCAGAAAATCATTGGAACAGACTGTATCATTAAAGCACATAGCTACAGGACAATAAAAGTTTATTCGGTAAATTGCTGTTTTTAGATGCCAATTTCTGGATATGTATGTATTTATTCTTCTTGCTTTATCTATTGCTTGGATTGTTATTTCATCAGGTCGTTATCGTATGCATCCAATCTGGAGTTTACTCGGTGCATGCGGTATTGTAGGCTTTGGAACTGGGCTTTCTTTGCCTGCAGTAATTGAGACCGTTTCCTCAGGATTTGGATCCCTACTTGGTGGGATTGGTCTGATCATTGTGCTAGGTGCTGTTTTGGGGGTCATTCTTGACCAAACAGGAGGAGCGATCACTTTAGCCAACGTTGTCTTACGAACAATAGGCAAAAAATTCCCTGGATTAGCAATGGGTTCTATTGGTGCTTTAGTTAGTATTCCTGTCTTTTGTGATAGTGCATACATAGTATTATCCCGTATAAACCATGCGCTGGCTGGTAAAACCCACGTATCCCCTTCTACCCTATTTTTAGCCTTAGCTGGTGGCCTGTATCTAACACATAATTTGATTCCACCTACCCCTGGTCCAGTTGCAGCTGCTGGAAATCTGGCGTTAAATGCCAATTTAGGACAGATTATTATTCTGGGTGTACTGATTAGCATACCTGTTTTGGGTATTCTTTGGCTATGGTCACGTTTTATTGGAAAGCGTATTGTACTTACACCAATGGCCGATCGCGAAACACCTGAAACGGAGCAGGAACTACCAACCATAAATCGTGTTCTTCCGGTTTTAGGTATTCCTATTCTTCTAATGGCTCTGGGTACTGTTTTCCCATCCGATTCTATTGGACGTTGGATTGCTATCCCTGAATTTGCTTTATTCTTGGGTGTGGTATTGGCTTTTGCTTTATTGGGGCAAGGGCATAAGCAGCAATGGCGCAAATGGACAGAATCGGGGATTAAGTTAGCAGGACCCATTCTGATCATCACAGGTATGGGGGGAAGTTTTGGAGCTATACTTAAAAAGACCTCCTTGGTTGAAGTAGTGACCCGCTGGATGGGTAACGAACCTACTGGGGGTTGGGTTTTACTGGTAGCTGCTTTTGGTTTAGCTGCATTACTCAAAACAGCTCAGGGCTCGAGCACATCTGCCCTGGTGGTAGGTTCATCCGTATTTGCACCCTTCTTGGCTACGATGGATGGTTTATCGATTTGGCAACAAGCACTTACGGTCACATCATTAGGTGCTGGGGCTATGGTGGTTAGCCATGCTAACGATAGCTATTTTTGGGTGGTAACCCAGTTTAGTGGTATACAAATAAATGATGCCTATCGGTCATATACCATTATGACATTCATTATGGGACTAAGCACACTTATATTGTGTTTGTTGGCTTTTTTCTGTTTGGATCTCATTTTTATGGCCTGAAACCGACATTTATTCTGTTTCCAGATTAGCAGGAATTCGACTAAAGCTGTATTTTGCTTTCCTAACGAATTTTCGCTAACCAGATACACATGCTATGGAGTCATACGCAAAAGTGCTGAATTACGCCATTCCTTTTTTCGTTCTTCTTTTGCTTATTGAAGCAGCTATTGCTTGGTGGCGCGGCGAAAAAGTGATTCGTTCGGTTGACACTTTATCCAGTTTGAGTTCCGGACTAACTAATGTCATAAAAGATGTTTTAGGCCTTACTCTAGTTATTATTTCCTATGACTGGTTAGAACAGCAAATTGGTATTATAGACATAAAAGCGACTTGGCTGGTTTACTTACTAGCATTTATCGGATTAGATTTTGCGGGTTATTGGGTACACCGAATATCACATCATGTCAATTATTTTTGGAATACACATATTGTCCATCATTCCAGTGAGGAGTTTAATTTGGGTTGTGCGTTACGGCAGTCCATTTCATCTTTATTCGGAATCACTGTTTTCTTTCTAGTACCCGTAGCCATTCTGGGTATACCGGGTGAGGTAATTGCGCTGACTGCTCCTCTTCATCTTTTTGCTCAGTATTGGTATCATACGCGTCTCATTGGGCGCATGGGGTTTTTGGAGCATATTTTAGTTACCCCATCCCATCACCGTGTACACCACGCTATCAATAAAGAGTATTTAGATAAAAACTTGTCCCAAATATTCATTGTTTGGGATAAAATGTTCGGAACATTTCAGGAGGAACTTGACGATGTGCCACCCATCTATGGCGTGACTCGCCCGGTGAGTACTTGGAATCCATTTATTATCAATTTTATGCATCTGTGGACATTGATGCAAGATGCTTGGCGAACGCGTTCGATTGTCGACAAGTTCAGAATTTGGTTTATGCCAACAGGATGGCGTCCAGCAGACGTTAAAGAAAAATATCCAATAGATAGTATAACGGATCCGTATACTTATACAAAATATGATACGAATCTATCCTCTACCCTATTATTTTGGACCTGGACCCAATTCACGGTTACGTTCCTACTGATGATGTATTTGTTCAACTACTTTGGTGACATTGACTGGCCAGGTGTATTAGTTTATGGGGGCTGGCTTTTTCTGGCTATTTTCAGCTTTACAACTTTAATGGATAAGCGCTCTTGGGCACTATGGCCTGAACTCATTAGTGCCTTTGCTGGACTATTCATCATTTATTTCCAAGGGGACTGGTTTGGCATGAATGCCGTTTGGCCAATGGGCAAGTATGTTGTTGCAGGTTGGTTTTTATGCTCCGTTCTAGTGAGTACCTATTTTGTTTTTACAGAAGTAAAGGAAAGTCGATTAGATCAAGGATTGCAGGCGAAATAAAAAACCAGATATTTATGCTAACGGTGCTAGCAATACATATGATCAAATTACTAAACGCACTTATTTCACCTTGTCTTTTTTATTTTCATATCAAGTATCAGGTCAAGGTATGAGTATGACCCAAGTGGCTACCAATCCTTCCCTACAACAGCAGAATGACTTATTGTGAGCGGCTAGAAATGGCCAAAAAACAGATTGGTCTTTTACTCCCTGCTGTTCAGCAAGTACGACTGGTTTCGATTCGAAACTATCAAGGTCCCTTTCCTCAGAAAATGGCTACTGCCTATCAAAACAAATGCGCTTATGTAAAGCGTATCGCGGGTAGTCTTCATGCAGCTCAATACAAGCAGCTGCAAGATGATTTTATCCAACTCAATAAGGGACTTAGACACCTACATGCGTTTTCAAACAGGAGGTAATTTAGACGCTCAATTTTCTGACTATCATATCGCTTTGCTCGTAAGTTTGGCTGTTTTGTGGAAGGTACTGGAGGCCATAACGACTAAAATGCGTATATATGAGTTAGTAAAAACCAATGTGTGCACAGGTATTCTATCTTTCCTTCCCTGTGCACACATTCATTTAAGCGCATTCAATTATGCATAGCAAGCCATTGGAATAACTGATACCAGTTTAGGTTACCTGGTTTTTTACCGAAGCGTATAATTAGCATATTGTGTTGGGGTACAATAGCAATATACTGACCTAAGTGACCACTTGCTGTATAATAATCATTTGGTTTAGCAACATAATTAGGCTGTCCTTCCTCATCATTAATAATGCGGAAAGGCTGATTATAGGTTACATTGTCTTTATATTTTTGGTAGTTTTGCGGGCGCCACCATTGGTAACGGTAACCATAATAGTCACTCCCCTCTCCTACTTCTGATGAACGATCGACCCAATAAGCAGGAACGATTTGCTGACCTTCCCATTGTCCTTTATTTAAGTACAGTCGACCGAATTTAGCGAAATCGATTGCTTTCCCGTTTAGGCCAGCAAAAGCTTTAGCTATACCCTCTTTTTTATCCATACTTAAGCTTCCATCGAATTCTGCACCAATTTTTTGCCAGATGCGACTTGACATATATTCATTCAAAGGTTGTTTGGTGGCACTTTCAATAATTTGGGCTAACAATATGGTATTTACGCTTTTATACCGGAAGCCCTGGCCCGGTTCTCTCTCTATTTTGAGTTTAGTGAGGTATTTTTCTAGATTCCTGCCGTAATAATACTTGGCAGCGTCGCTGAAGGGTGTATAGTAAGACTCATTAAAGCTAATCCCAGACTCCATATTGAGCAGGTGTTCAATTGTAATTTTGGCAAAGGCTGGATCATCTAGATAAGGTAAATAGTTTGTGATAGGATCGTTCACGCTTCCCACATATCCTTCGGAAATAGCTATCCCCATGAGTGCGCTAACATATGATTTTACTACCGAAAAAGAGGTAACAATCGATTCGCGATTATACCCATTCATGTATTGTTCGTATAGAATACTATCATTCCGGATAACCATAAAAGCAACTGTTTTACTTGTTTCCAGTGCCTCTTGGAAAGGTAATCTATCCTCTTTTACTAGCCAGTTTTCAGGTAAATTCAGGCTAGAAGACGCCTGCGTACCATCGATAAAATTAAAAGTCTCTTCTCCTTTATCGACGGTTGATTCCGGAAATTTCTGATAGTCCTTGATATCAGAGAAGTTATAGATGAAAAACCTGCCTACATGACAAGAACTAAGACTGAGGGTTAGCAACAAAGAAATGGCTAGGGAAATGCTTCGCATGTTTACACTTTTTATTTACAATACTCTTTTTTATAACTTTTAAACTTATAATTTAGACACTTACGACCCTCATTTAAGATGTAAGGACATCCTGTCCGGCATATTTCCCGTAAGGGATTTAATCCGACAGCGACATGGCGTAATTAGTTTGTACCTCAAATGTAGATAATTAGGACCAAACCGATTTTTCATTTTTATTACAGATAATCGCCCAACGTTTTTCATAATCGTTTTGGGTAACTCCAAAAAAGATGATAGCTTAGCGCGCCCTTCCAAATACCAAATGGTCCTTCAACTTAATTTATCTTTTATGATGAAACAACAATGGATTCTCGTCATGCTTATGGCATGGCCTTTTTTTGTGGGAGCACAAAATATTACTATGGAAGAAAAAATCTGGAACCTAATTAATCAGATGACCTTGGCTGAGAAGGCCGGACAAATGAACCAATACAATGGTTTTTATGAAGCTACTGGACCTGCACCTACGGGAGGAAGTGCCAAGCAGAAATATGAAGATCTGCGCAATGGTCATGTAGGATCGATGCTTAATGTCAGGGGCGTCGATGAAGTTCGGGAAATTCAAAAGCTCATTGTAGAAAACTCTCGCTTAGGAATTCCACTACTCTTTGCGTCTGATATCATTCATGGTTACAAAACACTGGCGCCAATTCCATTAGCAGAAGCTGCCAGCTGGGATTTAGCTGCTATTGAACGATCGGCAAGGATGGCAGCTATTGAAGCAACAGCTACAGGGGTAAACTGGACATTTGCACCAATGGTTGATATTTCTCGGGATGCTCGCTGGGGTCGCGTCATGGAAGGTGCCGGGGAAGATCCTTATCTCGGCGCGGCCATTGCTGTGGCGCGTGTTAACGGATTCCAGGGCGATGATCTCGGCGCGGAGGACACAATCCTCGCGACGGCAAAACACTTTGCGGGTTATGGATTCGCCGAAGCTGGCA
>JABSSK010000223.1 GCA_013214265.1 Saprospiraceae bacterium
TCGCCCGAATGTTTACGGCCTTAGTGTCAATCATTTTACTCAAACATTGCTTTACGATTTAATGGTACGAACAGCTTTTGGGGAGGATACCGATCCTCAGAACTATATATTATACTCAGGAGCAGATGAACGGCAGCTGCGGTTTGCTCCAGTCGTTCGTGCGCAGCAGATGGAAGCACTGCAGCTCAGAAATCAATTGTTAGGGCTGGAGAAAAGTTTTACTCGATTGGGTTTACCTAATAAAGAAGGGCAAAGCAATCTATTACTTCAGAGTCAGGCTTTTATTCGCCAATTACATCCATCCAATCATCCTGGTGCACGGGGGTTCATACAACGGGATTTAGAGCAGCTCTTTCAGGTGTTTGATGGCCTTCCCATTCTTGAAAAGAAATATCTTACGGCCTTTAGTGGGTTTATCGCTCGGGAGCACCGGTTAGCGAAAGTAGGATCAGAAGAAACGGATGGTCAGTCAGGGCAGGCTGCACTATGGTTAAGTAACTATCAACAAAAGGATGCGGAGTTTAAATTGTTAGCCTATTTAGAATTGGAGTCTAATGGAGCGGAAGAGGAAGAACCGATTCTAACCTTTCGCAAAACAGAAAGGACCAACCCGTTGGCTAATTTTAGGATGGGAGATATTGCTGTTTTATACCCTTTTCAAGAGGATCAATCGAGCCCACTACAGGGTCAATTAATGAAGTGTACATTGATTAGTATCGATGGCCAACGCATTCGCATTCGGTTGCGCAGCCGACAATTGAATACGGCCCACTTCGGCAATTTTCAGTTTTGGAATCTCGAACATGATCTGCTAGATAGTGGCTATAACGATATGTATCGTTCTTTATACCGGTTTATGACCTTTTCTTCCGATAAACGAGACTTGTGGTTAGCTAAAAAACCCCCTCGGTCACCAAAAGATGGGGAATTGGAATTGCCAGCGGACCTAACGACAGAGCAGCAAGGTATATTCCAAGCAATACTGCGATCGGAAGCCTATTTCATGCTTTGGGGTCCTCCTGGTACCGGAAAAACGAGTATTATGCTCAAGCATCTTGTTGGTTACTGGTTCGACCATACGGACGAAAATATGGTCCTACTAGCTTACACCAACCGGGCAGTTGATGAAATTTATGAAGCGATTCGCTCGTATCGGCCAGGGATGCAGCAGGCTTTTTTGCGGATCGGATCAAAATATAGCACGGCTCCAGCATTTCAAGACAATTTACTTACAGTAAAGACAGCTCATATCGCTACCCGTAAAGAACTCAAACAACTTATTCGAAAGTACCGTATTGTAGTCGGAACGGTAGCGTCTGTGGTGAATAAGCCAGAGTTGTTTTCAATAAAATCATTCGACCGGGTCATCATCGATGAGGCTTCTCAGATCCTTGAGCCTTTATTGGTAGGCTTATTACCTCAATTCAAGCATGTAACCTTAATTGGTGACCACAAGCAGTTGCCAGCTGTAGTTGTTCAGAGCCCACAATTATCGATGGTTGATGATACGGACCTGCAGGAAGTGGGACTGGAAAATTTACGAAATTCACTTTTTGAAAGGTTATACAAACAAGCATTGAAAAATCACTGGGACTGGTCGTACGCGCAACTTAGTTATCAGGGTCGTATGCATCGGGATTTGATGATGTTTCCGAATCAGGTGTTCTATGAAGGTAAATTAAAGATTCTGCCCAAAGGTATTCCTGCTTTTACTAAGCAAATTGAGGGTATTCCTGCTATTCCGGAACGATTACAGGATGATAAATGGATACGGCTGATCGCTAACCAACGGATGGTTTTTATAGCAACACCCAGTGATCATAAAAGTGTAACCCGTAAAACAAATGCCTATGAAGCAGAGCATGTAGCCCTGATTATTCAGGCTTTTCGGCAATGGTATAGTTTGCAGGATCGAGTAATTAGTATAGGTGTAATTACACCATATCGAGCACAAATTGCCCAAATACGCACTACGCTAGAAGCCCATAATTTAAGCACGATTGATATTACTATTGATACCGTAGAACGCTATCAGGGTGGGGCTCGAGATGTTATCATTTTCAGCTTGTGTACCAATTCACTGCAACAGATTCAGTCGATGATGTCACTATCTGATGAAGGGGTTGATCGGAAGCTGAATGTTGCTTTAACACGGGCCAGAAAGCACCTCATCATTTTAGGTAATGAATATTTATTGCGACAGCAAAAGATATATCAGCAGTTAATAGACCATTGTGCACATTTGGATTAGGCCCAATGTTTTTGGATTAAGCCCAAACTTTCTTGGATCGGCAAGGGAAGAAAACCTGCTTCATGGGATGTTCTACTATCGAGGGTCAGATTGGCGGGTCGTTTTCCTATTAAATTATTGGCTTCCAAAGTAGTGGGGATGATTTTATGGCTTGGGTATCCAAATAATTCAGCTAAATGAACCCCAAAAGTATAGCGCGACCAGGATGCTACACCTCCCAAGTGCCATACATTCTGCAAACGTTGATCAAGCAATAAAAATAGTCCTTTGGCGGCATCTGTTCCGGAAATGGTGGAACGGTATTCATCTGTAAAAGCATGGATGGTTTCTCCTTTTGCAAGCTGATTTATCCATCGTTGGCAAAAGTTATTGCCAGAAGGGGAAAAACCAAATAAAAGCGGTAGCCTGACAATAGTTGCTTGTGGGTTAATACATAAAATCCTTTTTTCTGCTTCGGCCTTTTCTTTTCCGTAAATGCTGATGGGTTGGGTTGCATCAGATGGGCTATATGGTGCTTTGTCACCGCTAAAGACCATGTCTGTTGAGGTGAAAAGAAATGGAATATCCATTCGTTGTGCGTACTCAGCCAATAGGGTAGGTATGACCACGTTAGTGCGATAAGATTCATCCACATACTTATCACAGAGCGCAGGAGATGACATAGCCGCCAAATGCATAATTGCTTCCGGTGCCAATTGGTCCAATAGCTCGAAAAGCTTATTGGTGTTTTGAAAATTAATTTGGTATAAAGAATGGCTTTTGTACGTAGCTTTTTGCTGGTTGTAAAGGCCTTGTATATGCCATTTACTTTGCTTGAAGTTCGCAACGTGCCAGCCCAAAAAGCCGGAAATACCAGTAACTAATAGTTTTTTCATTCCGTTCCACAGCATAGCTCCCGCAAAAGATAAAAACTTATTCGTTCAGTTTAGCTAAAAGCACTGTAATTAGGGAATCTCGAGCCATTTATGCGTTTGCAGGGATAATTTCCATTTAGGGTGGTTTAGGCAATAAGCCAGAGTAGCCTGTACATTTTGATCCGTTTTATCCGCAGCATCCATTGGTTGCAGATAGTAATGGGTAAAAGAAAGGTCAGGCAGCGATTCAGGCTCTGCACCGGGCTGGGGAAATACCAATTTCAACTCATCCCCTTCCGTTTGTATCAATTTGGTACCTGCTTTTGGACTAACACAAATCCAATCAATAGATGGAGGTGCTTTGATGGTTCCATTTGTTTCGACGGCTACTTCAAACGAATATTGGTGTAGCACAGTGATCAGTTCTTCGTCGAGTTGCAGTAGGGGTTCACCACCGGTGCATACCACATAGGGCTGACTCTCCTGCGCTTGCTGGGGCCATAAACTGGCAATCTTAGCTGCTAGCTCCTTGGCTGAATATCGCCCACCATTTTCGCCATCTGTCCCAATAAAGTCGGTATCACAAAAAGAACAAATAGCTTTCGGTCGGTCTTGTTCCCGTCCCGACCATAGGTTACAGCCGGTAAAACGACAAAAAACTGCCGGTCGACCAGATTGTGCACCTTCCCCCTGAAGGGTATAAAATATTTCTTTAACTGAATACGACATGGTGTTATCCTTCTTCGACGGGTTTTTCTTAAATCCATAGATAAATGTCCCGTCTGTCAATAAATAGCGAACCCAATAACAATTCTGTAGGTTAATGTGTATACTTGTTGTCCTTTTACTAAAAGGCAAAGGTAAAGTTTTCCATGCCTTTTCACACAAGTGGAATTAGAATGTTGCCTTCTTGGCACAATAAACGATCCCGATATGCAGCTGTTGTTTCCAGCTTTCTTATTTGCACTCGCCACATTGGCCATTCCTATTATCATTCACCTTTTTCATTTCCGAAGGTTTAAAAAGGTTTACTTTACCAATGTTCGCTTTCTCAAAGAAGTAAAAGAAGAAACGAGTAACCGCTCGAGGCTTCGTAACCTATTGGTTCTAGCCATGCGGTTGCTGGCTTTATTTTTTCTGATCTTGGCTTTCGCACAACCTTTTTTTAGTCGAGGAGAAGAAGTGGTACAAGGGGAGAAATATGTTGGGATTTTTGTAGATAACAGCTTTAGTATGAGTGCTCTGACCAGTGACCTGGCTCTGCTGGATAAGGCACGCCAAAGAGCTCGGGAGATTGTAGATGCATTTGGAGAAGAGGACCGTTTTCAGGTATTAACCATGGATTTTGAAGGGCGACACCAAAGACTGGTATCTAAAGAAGAAGCCTTTACCCTTATTGATGAAATTGAAATATCACCCGCAGTACGCACCCTTTCGGAAGTTATCAATAGGCAACGGCAGGTATTAAAACCAGAGGTTAATGCTACTCCATCAAGTTACCTGATCTCTGATTTTCAAGAAAGTATCGTTGATGTATCAGCTTGGAAGGATACCCTAATGGATTTGACTTTAGTACCATTAAAGTCTGTTCAGGAAAAAAATATCAGTTTAGATAGTGCTTGGTTCGATGCGCCTGTTCAAATGTTAAACCAAACCAATGCGCTCATTATACGGATTCGCAACCATGGAGATGATGATGCGGAAAATATTCGTTTGTCATTGGGGTATGAAGGGCAAAGTAAACCGGTGAGTACACTAACTATACCAGCGCGCTCCTCTATCGAGGATACTGTAAATATCACCATTCAACAAACGGGTTTTCAGGAAGCCCAACTGCAGATCACAGATTTTCCAGTGGAGTTTGATGACACCTATTATTTGAGTTTTGAGGTCGCTTCCGAAATCAATATTCTGGCCATTCAGGATGACCAGCCGAATCGATTCTTATCGGCAGCAATTGAGAGTGTACCTTCGTTTCGCTTGACGCACCTAAATAGTCAGAATTTGGACTATTCATCATTGCCTGGATACCAGTTGATTGTTCTGGATGACTTGCGTACCGTATCCTCTGGCCTCGGAGCAGAGCTGACCCAGTATGTTCGTAATGGGGGTAATTTATTGGTTTTTCCAGGACCTGACGCTGAAGTGTTAACCTACAAACCCTTTCTGAACGGACTAGGTGTTAACGAATTTATGCAGCTTGATAAATCTGCTCGGGAAGTGAGCATCATAAATACAGAAGAATTTATATTTCAGGGCATCTTTGAAGGGCAGCAGTCCGCCTTAAAATTACCAGCCACGGGAGCTAATTTCTTAATGACCCGCTATGCTGATCGCCCAGCAGAGCCATTGCTTACCTATCGTGATGGAACATCTTTTCTCGAAAAGTATATCATCGGCGAAGGCAAAGTATTTTTGTGTAGTGCACCCCTTACAGATCAATACAATGATCTGGTACGCAATGGGGAAATTTTCGTCCCCATGTTACTGAAGATGGCTATTTTTAGTGGTGCCGATTCCCGCATTGCTTACACCATTGGTGCTGACGAACAGATCGAAAGTGATCATCAGGTGAATCGATCAGAAATTGTATATAAGTTGGGTAGTAAGCAAGGTGAATTTATTCCACAACAACGCATCTTGTCCAATAAAGTTATTCTGAATACCAACAACCAAATTGAAAAAGCAGGTTATTACGCTTTGTATCTAGAGGAGGGTGAAGTACTGGACAAGTTTGCTTTCAATTACGATCGAGCAGAATCAAACCTGCAATACATGCCGATTCCTCAACTGGAAGAACAATTCGGAGAGCAGGTTTCTATTCTGGAAACGGAAGACAATTCCGTTCTTACTGCTCGGGTTAGCCAAGAAAAACTCGGGATACCGCTGTGGCGATGGTGTATTATTCTGACGCTTATATTTTTGGGCCTCGAAGTGCTTATCCTGAGGTTTTGGAAAACATAATATCCCGTACGGCTTTCAAATCGGCTTTATAATTGTATTTTCCGCTCAGAACCATTGGGGGTTATGAATAGAAATGAATTATTGGGCCGGTTTATCCTGCTGATACTGGCCTTTGCCTTTTGCTGCATCCGCTTTACTGATTTTTTTTCGCATCCAAATCAGGTTATCGAACCTTATGGGGACGGGTTCAAAGCATACACTGTCATTGCCTATCATGGCAAATATGATACCAGTTTACACCATTTTGGGGGTATGCATTATCCTTATGGAGATCATGCCCTTTCATCAGCTACCCAACCCATCATTTCCAATAGTATTCATCTGTTAAACGATCTTACGGGTATTGATCTCACCGACAAGACCATTGCCATAGTAAACTGGTCCATGCTTCTATCTTTGATGCTGGGTTCCTTTTTCTTGTATTTGATTTTTCGGAGATACAAACTTCCCATCTGGTTGGCCATAATGGCAGCACTCGGGATAGTAATGCTATCTCCACAGATTCATCGGATGCATGCCCACTATGGGCTTTCTCATATTATGGTGCTACCAGGGCTACTCTATGGGCTAATGCGTTACGAAGAAAAGCCAGACTGGAAAATTAGCATAGGCTTAGGTCTATGGATTACCATTTGTTCTCTGATTCATTTCTATTACTTTGCTATTCAAGTGTTTACGGTTAGCCTGTTTTTTTTGATTCGCATCATACAACGTCAGGACTGGAAAGCTATTCTGTATTATGCGTTGCATTATGGCTTACAAGTTATTGTACCTCTAACCTTTTTCTTGTATTGGATTTATGGTAACGAAACGGTTCAGGATCGTACAGGTCAGCCATGGGGTTTTTTCCATTTTCATTCCTTTCTAACGGGGCTGACCACCTCACCCCATCAACCGCATTGGGCTTGGGTGGATCAAAATGTAATGAATCTGGATGCTGTTACCATCAACAATTTTGAAGGGCGTACGTACTTGGGGTTGACTATGCTATTATTGGTTCCGTTTGTGGTTGGTAGCATGATACGCAAGCGAACATTTCAGCCTTTCTTTCAATTACAAGAGGGAAAGTTATTTGTTACTAACCTGGTGATAACGGGTCTGATTCTTATTATTTTTTCCTTTGGTATTCCTTTTGTTTGGTCAGGTTGGGAAAAATATCTGGATGCTATGGGACCACTCCGGCAGTTTCGGTCGATGGGACGATTTGCCTGGACAGGCTATTATGTGCTAAACTTGGCCGTCTGGATTTGGCTGTACGATCGGTTGAAGAATCTTCCACAACGGTATTTTTTCTGGGTATTAGGATTGCTATTGCTTGGTTTCGAAGGGGTTAATCAGGCTTGGGGAGTTAATCTTAAATTAGATGCTGTGACCCGTTTTGAGGAAGGGAATCGCTTTACGGATATCAATGGGATTGATTACAACGATTACCAAGCTATACTAACGGTACCATATTACAATATAGGGTCTGATCAATTTTGGTGGGAGGGGGAAGGCTTTATCCTGCAAAATTCGTTAACCTTATCTTTACAGACGGGGCTGCCAGTAACTAGTGCTATGCTGACTCGTACTTCTAGGCGCCACACTCTGAACCAATTACAATTGGTTACGGAGCCTTACCGTATGCCACGGATTCTGGAAGACTTTAATGATGAACGTCCCCTTTTGATGATGGTGGACGAAAGGGAATACCTTAAAGAGAAAAATAAATATGCACATCTGTTGGATCATGCCCGACTCCTTTATTTAGAAGGGGATCGTTTGCGGTTGTATGCGCTTCCTCTTCAGGCTTTCGCAAA
>JABSSK010000224.1 GCA_013214265.1 Saprospiraceae bacterium
TGATGAGCACCATAGCCTACTGCAATATTTAGCCAATCGGGTAATGGACTCTTGCTTCGGGCATTGCCCAAAAAAGCATTGGGATTGATGGAGGCCCAAATGGTCATTCCGTTATAATCTTTTATGAATGCTTCCAAGTAATTGGAGCCATAAAGGTCGTACGCTACATCCCTGGCTGTGGTCATATATGTAGTGGCATTATTAGCTGGTATTGGATCGGTAGGGTAGCGAGGACGGCTATTCGAAATTTTCAAGAATATGCGTTGGTCCTGCCACAAAAATTCCTGACCCACAAACAAGGCTGTTCCTACAGTATTGCTTACCACATCGGGTATTGAAAATCCCCAGCGTTCCGAAAACCCATCCATAACCTCAACGGTAGTTTGTAGTAGAGTTGAAATTCCCGCTCCTATCCAAACCGCTTTACGGTGTTCAATTCCGGTCCAGCGTGCACCTTTAAAAGCTAAATAACTCTCCGTATACGCAGTCAATAGATGACCCGCTTTGTCAATGTGTTCCCATTCGCCCCAGTCATCAAAGATGCGAAAAGACCCTTGGGGGTATTCTTTGTACCAAATATGATATAAACCTATAGTGGTTGCAGTGTAAGCTAAGGCTGAACTCCCTGCAAGGTATGTAAAACGTTTTTGATGAAAAGAGTCTGCAGGTTCCCAAAAGCCTAGGGTTTGACCAGATAATGGGGAAAGACTTAATAGGAAAAGAAAAATCAGGAAGAGAAAACCGGGTTGCATAATCGGCCTTTGCATTGTACCTTACTTTTTTGGGACAGCGAAAAATAAGTAAATCCCTGAAATCAATAAAATGGCTGGGGAAGAATTCGAATGGTTAGATAAAGAAGTACCTAAATGGGTTGAAAAAGGTTGGATTTCCCAAAGTCAAGGAGATCAAATCTTATCGTATTACCCGTCTAAATCGGAAGATAGTAATCTGCCATTCGTTTTGCTGAGTGGTATTGCTACATTGCTCATTGGTAGCGGATTGATTCTTATTGTATCCAATAATTGGTCAGGACTGACCACTTCCCTGCGCACGGTTATCAGCTTTATACCCATCTTGATGGGGATATTGTTCTTTGGATATACCCAACTATACCGATTTGATGAAGTCGCTTGGCGGGAAAGCGGAGCTACGTTTGTAGTGCTCATGCTGGCTGCATCTTTAGGGCTCTTTGCCCAAACCCAACAAGTTTTAACGGATTCGGCTTCCTTCCTACAAGCTTGGATGTATCTAAGTATTCCGGTTATGTACCTAGGGCAATCAACATTGGTAGCCCTGATTTATATGGGTGGGGTGCTCGCTTTTTCAGCACAGGATCACTCCACTTGGTCAGGTTGGTACTGGATATTACTGGCTCCAGCTATTCCTATGCTGTTCATACGGACCAAAGCATCCAGCTTCCGTTTACGGAGAGGGGTACTGGAAATCGCACTTTTGTGTTGCCTCATAACGGGATGGTTTGCGTATATGGAATTGCAAACGTCGATGTTTGGCTGTTGGGGAACAGCTCTATTCCTTACAGTTATTTGGGGATGGGGTGCCATCCAACAGATAGAGTCGGGATTCACTTTTACACCCTTTAGATGGATAGGTGTTTTGGGGGTGTATTTTATGATTATGGTCTTGTCATCAGGGGTTGATATGGACCCTATCGTATGGGCTCACTGGTATGCAGGTGATAGCCTGCCATGGGCTTCAGCCCGATTCAATGGTTGGTTCTTGATGCTGTTAGGTCTGGGGTGGCTTTGGCTTCTAACTTATTTTGTTCGCATTATATTTTTTGATAAAAACAAAACACATCAGGATACTGATGTGATCCTCAGCATGTTTCCAATTTTGGTTATTGGCTTTATATGGATAGCTTCTCAAGCTGGTACAGATTTGTCCCAACTGTATATGAATGTGGTTGGTTTACTGTTTGGAAGTTGGTTTCTTTTGCGAGGTCTTTACCGTCAGGCCTTTTTTTATGTAAACATTGGGCTTCTTTTTATTCTGACTATAATGGTACTTCGATTCTTTGATCAATCATGGGATCTCGTCATCAAAGGGTTTATTTTTATTGGTGTAGGTATTTTGTTTCTGGGGGTTAATTACTGGTTGTATTTGAAAAGGAAAGAACGCTTTACACCCAATTGATGGCTGTACGTGATATGGTCATTGATAATCTGATCTTTGAGGTAGGAAGACTACCGGAATCAGTAGGAATTTGGATACCTTTTGCTATATAGAAATCTGAAAGGTTTAACCTTCGAATATTGATAAAGAAAAACGAAGACTATGAGACATGCTGCTACCTTTTTGTTTTTTCTGCTGACCATTCCTGCTTTTACGCAAATAGCTCATCCACATCTCCATGATCGAGCTATTTCTTTTCCTGACTTGACTGACTACAAAACGGTAGTCTGTGATTTTCATATTCACTCTGTCTTTTCGGATGGTAGTGTATGGCCTGATATTCGGGTGCAGGAAGCCCTTCGTGATAGTGTAGATATGATCTCTCTTACAGAACATTTAGAATATCAGCCACATCGTAGTGACCTCCCACACCCGGATCGGAATCGTTCTTTCGAATTGGCATCTCAATTGGCAAAGCCTTATGGATTAGAAGTCGTTCATGGTGCCGAGATCACTCGGAGTATGCCTCCGGGACACAATAATGCCATATTTATTCAAGATGCGAATGCCCTGCAAATAAATGATTCTATTGAGGTTTTTCGCGAAGCCAATCGGCAGGGAGCCTTTGTTTTCTGGAACCACCCCAACTGGATTGCACAACGCAAAGACGGTATAGCACGTATAACGCCTACGCATGAATTTCTGGTAAAAGAAAAGCTCCTGCATGGTATTGAGGTGGTCAATGATCTGACATATTCCGATGAAGCACTTCAGATTGCACTGGATAATGATTTGGCTATTATCGGGACGAGTGATATTCATGGACTAGTGGACTGGCAATACAATATTGCTGAAGGAGGGCATCGCCCGGTAACCTTGGTATTGGCTGATGATCATACACAAGAAGCTGTAAAAGAAGCTATGTTTGATCTGAGAACCATTGCTTGGTTCGAGAATACGCTGATCGGAAGAGAAGCTCACTTGGTACCTTTATTGGAAACGTGTATTTCAGTTGTAGCTGCTGAGTATATTGGTCCTACTACGGTTGTTGAGGTAACTTTTCACAACGATAGTGATGCAGAGTTTATGCTATTGAACCGGAGTGACTATACGTTTCATGCCAATGGTCAACTGGTTACTTTGGCACCTAACGGAACAACAAAAATTGAGGTTAAGATCCGTGAGCCAAGACCTGAATTTAAGCTTTCTTTTGAAGTACTTAATGCGATTATTGCTCCTGGTACAGCGCCAACAATTGAATTTACAGTTGCAGTCTCAGAATGAGAAAGGTTATAATTGGTGTATTCTACTAACCCTACACTACGGTCAGTTTGAAAGCACCAAGGCTGGAAGGAACAGCCCTGATGCTTTTTTAGCGTTAGTTGTCTTGTTGTGCAAATACTTTTCGTAATAAATCGGTAGTACGTGCAGCTGGATTGTCTCGTATCTCTGCTTCTTTTTTCTCGACTAGGCTAAAAAGGCCAACTAGCGCTTTGGTCGCAACGTGGTCATCCAATTCGGGATTGACATCCTTGGTAAAAGGAATTTTATTGTAAGTTGTCACCGCTTCTTTCCAATAACTTCGTGCATTCACTTCATCCAGGCTAGCGATGATAACCGGCTGAAATTCATTGTAAAGTGCTTCGTATGTAGTGCTTTCCAGGTATCGAGTAGCGGCATCATCTTCTCCCATTAAAATATTCGTTACGTCATTGAAAGACATTTGCTTTATGGCATCCAGAAAGATTGGACCTGCTTTGCGGGCTGCGCCTTCAGCTGCTCGGTTGATTTTCTCAATCAAGTTAGCCTCTACATTAGAGAAACCAGGGACCATCCGCAGTTTAGATACGACAACCTCGGCCTCTTCAGGTAGTAGGATTTTGTAGATGGTTTCATAATACCCATTCTCTTTTGCCAGAAAATCTACCGATTCATTTACACCTTTGTTGAGGGCTTCTTTGAGGCCTTTACCAATTTCTTCTTCTGAGAGTTCGCCATTTAGAACCTGGTTGGCTTTATTTAGAAGACCACCAAGTGTTTGCGAAGAACAACTGGTTGAGATTATCATAGCCAAAGTGGCCAAAAAGAGATTCCATTTTTGCATGTTGACTTTTTATTAATTAACGGCTTTCGCCAAAAAAACAAGTACGCTTCTATTCGTTACTGCATCTTTAAGAACGAAACTTTGCGTATCATTGGTTGGTTAAGCTAGATTACTTAACGGTTTTTTAATGCTATAAAGATGCGTAACCTGACTTGGCTAGTGATAAGCAGCCTGCTAATGACCTGTTCGGTGATGGCACAAAGTACACCTCGGGAGATGGGGATTACCTTTGGTGTGATGGAATCGGGAGCGACCAACGGTATTACCGATGTGGTAGGTGTAAAAGTAGGGCATGTCACGCTGAAAAAAGGGGATAGCGTGCGGACGGGTGTAACAGCTATTCTACCTCATCCGGGGAATATTTTTCAGCAGAAAGTTCCTGCTTCAATCTATTTGGGTAATGGTTTTGGAAAGCTGGCTGGTTATTCCCAAGTCAGCGAACTGGGAAATATCGAAACACCAATCATTTTAACCAATACCTTAAGTGTAGCAACTGGCGTAGCTGGCGTATTGGATGTGGTATTGAATCACCCCGACAATCAGAATGTGCGTTCTGTGAATGCGGTCGTTGGGGAGACTAACGATGGGCGCTTAAACGATATTAGAGGACGACACGTATCCCGGCAGGATGTAGTTGAGGCCATAAATAAGGCCAGTGCTAAACGCCCCCAAGAGGGAAATGTTGGTGCGGGTACGGGAACAATCTGTTTTGGATTTAAAGGGGGTATTGGTACTTCTTCCAGAAAACTACCGCCAAGCCTGGGTGGATATACGATTGGTGTTCTGGTACAAACTAATTTTGGAGGAGTACTTCAGGTCAGTGGTGTACCTATAGGGCAATTGCTTGATCGTTACTATCTGAGAAATACCCTTAATGATGATGCCGACGGATCATGTATGATCGTGGTTGCTACGGATGCGCCTCTGAACGCTCGAAATTTGGAGCGCTTGGCAAAAAGAGCTATGCTGGGCTTAGCGAAATCTGGCGGAATTGTTTCGAATGGTAGTGGTGACTATGTTGTTGCTTTTTCAACATTCGAAGCTAACCGGATTCCCTATGGGAGCAGTGGCGAACAAAAAATAAGTAACCTGTCCAATAACAGTATGTCGCCTTTGTTTATGGCAACCATTGAGGCAACGGAGGAAGCTATCATCAATTCTTTGTTTGCTGCAGAAACAACAACTGCCAATGGCTATACCATTGAGTCATTACCTGTAGCCGATGTGATGAAATGGATGAAAAAATACGGTCGGATAAACAAATAACATGAGTGGTAATGGATGGTCAGGAGATAGTGTCCTTCCGGTAGTTGTGCTTGCTGCCGGACAAGCGAGCCGGATGGGACAAGCCAAGCAACTACTGGAAGTTAATGGAGAATCCCTTCTAGCTATGGCGATTCGCAAAGGTGCATCGGTATCAGGTGGTGCGCCGATTGTCGTAACAGGAGCTTATCACCAGCAGTTAGAGCCTGTTATTAAGAAAAATGATGCATACAGTGCATTTAATCCCAATTGGATGCAGGGTATGGGTAGCTCAATTGCAGTAGGCATTCATAAGGTTGAAATGGTCTATCCACAGGCTCGCGGTGCGTTTATTATCCTGGCAGATCAACCTCGGATCACCTCGCAAAAGTTGCAATCATTTGTAAGTGTATTTCTGGCCGATTATCCCAAGCAGGTTGTGGCAGCTTACAATGGTACTTATGGTGCTCCAGCTATTTTTCATCGTGATTTATTTCCAGAGTTAGGTTTGTTAAGCGAACAAAAGGGCGCGAAGAAGATAATTCTGAAATATTTGGTAAAGGGTACTGCAGTTTCATGCCCAGATGCTGCTTTTGATGTCGATACACCTCAAGAATGGCAGCAATTTGTTGCCAGTCAGCACAAGAAATAGAAAAAGGTAATTTACTCGGTAACCCATTTTTTGTGTGTTCCTTTTATGGAATAGCAATAGCCCGTTAGGTTATGCTGCCTTTCTTCCCAATCATTTTGCTTTTCCTTTTCACAGTGGATTTTTTCCTTTAGTCGACTAATACGCTTCATTTGTCGATTATTTATTGTCATTGGTAGGTATATAATGGTCGGTGGTATGAGAAACCATAGAAACAATGGAAACATTTTACGGGAAATATGTTTTCAAGTAGTAAATAACAGACCTTTGTATTGTCATCTACAAAAAAAAGATGGAAGTAAAAGATAAAATACTTCAGGGAGCAGAAGAACTCTTTATGCGCTATGGCATTAAGAGCGTCACTATGGATGATGTGGCACGTGAGCTAGGTATATCGAAAAAGACATTATACCAGCACGTTTCCAATAAAGCGGATTTGTTAAAGCAGATGTTTGGTTGTTTTACCGAGGAGGAGGAGCAGGAGGTTGAAAAAATTCATGATGAATCAACAGATGCTATTGATGAAATGCTAAGGATTGCCAAAATGGCCATCCGCCAGCTCAGAAGAGTAACACCTGTAGCTATTTATGATTTGAGTAAATATTATACTCGAGAATGGCGTGCATTTCAGCGTGATCATCAGCAATTCAGATACCAGATAGTGGTTCGCAATTTGAGAGAAGGTATGGCTGAGGGGCTGTATCGGGAAAATTTGGATCCTGATATTGTTGCTAAGCTGTATATCGGAAACGACTCGATTGTCGATGAAAAGATATTTCCAGCCTTTGAATACCAGCTAGAAGCTTTATTCCGGCAATACTTCCTTTACCATATTCATGGAATTGCGTCGGCAAAAGGGCTGGCTGTACTGGAAAAGCATATGGACAGGAACCTAGATAATATTGATTAGAAAACTCGATTGAATAATATACACACAAAAGCGACATGATAAGAAAACGATTAGCAGGGCTGTACATAGCCGTGTTTATGATGGGTAGCTTGTTGGCTCAAAATGAGTCGGGCACCTCAGCTATATCTATGACATTAGACGATGCTGTTGCCTTCGCTTGGGCTAATACGAATTCGATTAAAAATGCATCCATTAATATCGCGGATGCAGAGCAACAAATTGCTCAGCGTCTGGCAACTGGACTGCCAAGTATTAATGGATCAGCAAGTTTTAACCGGTACATTGACGTTCCTGTTCAGGTATTACCAGAGCAGTTTGTACAGTTGATTCAGGCGCTGAATCCTGGCGAAGAAGTTAGTAGTGAGGCTACATTCTTGCTTAAAAATAACTTCACCGCAGGCCTCAATTTGGATGCTTTAATTTTTGATGGTTCTTACTTCACAGCTCTAAAGGCTTCCAAGCGATACCGGTCCTATGTACAAGAGGAAATGTTAGTAGAAAAGCAGAATCTAAGGTATCAGGTTATTGATGCTTATTTACCGGTATTGCTCATTGATGAGAACCTGAAAATCCTGGAACTCAATCTAGAGAACCTTGATAAGTTACTCTTTGAATCTGAGCAGTTGTATAAGGAGGGTTTTGTGGAGCAGCTTGATGTGGACCGGTTGGCGTTATCGAAGGCCAATTTACAGATTGAAAGGGAAAACCTGTTGAATCAAAGAGCTGGTGCGATTAACCTATTAAAACTTGTTCTGAATTTCCCAAAGGAGCAGGAATTGATTCTGACAGAAGTGCTTACAGATCTGAAAACAGAACTG
>JABSSK010000225.1 GCA_013214265.1 Saprospiraceae bacterium
ACTTTCTCAGTTGCAGGTAAAATTGTCACATGAAAAACTACTACGAATGGCGAATAACAAAATCCTACTGGTAGAAGATGATCAGAATTTTGGTGATGTACTCCGGTCATACTTGGAGATGCATGATTACGATGTAACACTGGCACAGGATGGAGCTGCAGGGCTAGACAGATTCAAGAGTGGAACGTATGACCTTTGCATCTTTGATGTGATGATGCCTAAAAAAGACGGTTTCACACTAGGAAGGGAAGTCCGTGAATTGGATGACAATATGCCTATCATTTTTCTAACAGCAAAAACGATGAAGGACGATGTGCTTCAGGGTTTCAAGATTGGTGCAGATGATTACATTAGTAAACCATTCAATTCTGAGGAGTTATTATACCGTATTCAGGCGATTCTTAAACGGAGTACACAAAAAGCTGACCCTAGAGAAGAGATAAGGGAATTCATCATTGGAAAGTATCACTTTAATTTTCCGTTAAGAATTCTTACCTTTGAACTTGATGGGGATAATGAAGATAAGCAAAAGCTTTCTCCAAAAGAAGCTCAATTACTGCGCTTATTCGCCATCAACATCAATGATATCTTACCTCGCTCTGAAGCATTAACCAAGATATGGGGTGAGGATACTTACTTTACTGCTCGCTCAATGGACGTGTTTGTTACGAAGCTAAGGAAGTACTTGAAGCGGGACGAAAACATTGAAATCGTGAATATTCACGGCAACGGATTTCAGTTGCTGGTGAAAGCCGAAGAAGAAGTATAAAATAGTTTTTGGGATTATGATTGTGGCTGGGTCAAATCAATGCTGATTGCCCAGCTTTTTTATTAGGCTCGTTTCTGGTGGCCATTATTTTCTCTTTTTTCTGGGATCTAATTATTTTCTTTCTTGTGCATTCGGGTTGGGTAGGCCTATCTTTGTACAAAAATCGCTGCCGTGTATAAAGCTGTAATTAAACCTCTCTTTTTCTTATTATCACCAGAAAAAGCACATCATTTTACCATCACTCTATTGAAGTTCACCTTAGGTATACCGCTCATTGGGTATATATTTCGTTGGGTGTTTCGGGTTCGTGATATGCGACTGGAAAAAACGGTTTTTGGATTAACCTTTCCGAATCCGGTGGGTTTGGCAGCTGGCTTTGATAAAGACGGTCAGCATTTCCGGGCAATGTCGAGCCTTGGTTTTGGATTTCTAGAACTAGGAACAGTAACGCCACGGCCTCAGGGGGGTAATCCTCAACCCCGGTTGTTTCGATTACCTGCCGATGAAGCCCTTATCAATAGAATGGGTTTTAATAATGAGGGTGTTGAAGCCCTTGTTGCCCGATTAAAAAATGGCAAAAGACCAGAAGGGGTAGTCATTGGAGGGAACATCGGAAAAAATAAGGATACACCCAATGATCAGGCAGAGGAAGACTACGTTTTCTGTTTTGAACGTTTGCATGCTTATGTTGACTACTTTGTCGTAAATGTAAGTTCTCCCAATACACCAAACCTGAGGGATCTTCAGGAGAAGGAGCCCTTACAGAAATTATTGGGACGACTACAGTCCTTGAATCAAACTTTTGAACATCCTAAGCCTATTCTTTTAAAAATAGCTCCTGATCTGACAGATGGTCAATTGGATGACATCATAGACATTGTTGATATTACAGGTATTGCTGGCTTGATAGCAACCAATACTACGATCAGTAGATCGGGATTACAAACATCAGATGAGACGGTTGAAGCAATAGGGAATGGTGGTTTAAGTGGTCAGCCACTCACAGATAGGGCCACTGAGGTTATCAAATATTTACATCATAAAAGTGAAAACCGTTGGCCCATTATTGGGGTTGGTGGTATTGCCTCACCTAAGGATGCACTTGAGAAATTAGAAGCTGGGGCGCAACTCATTCAAATCTATTCTGGCTTGGTTTATGAGGGCCCATCCTTGGTTAAAAAGCTTAACCCGTCGATTCTGGCGGGTAAGCGGTGAACATATTATTCGAATTTGCTATGGCATCCTATTTGGTAGTAAAAGGATGAACGTGATGTAGAAAAGCAACTAAGTTCCCCCCTATATCGGGTAACCGCTATTCCACGCACGAGGCTACTACAGATTCTGCAATGCAAACCGGTATGGGTCAACAACTCATCTTGTGAAGTATTGCGTACAGTATTATTATTGAATGGCTACAACTTGATTACCGTTATGCCCAAAACACACGCTTCTTTCTACCAGGACATTCGTTTTTGGTTGGTGTTGGTTTCAGTGGTATTATTAGTCGTAATGACTTTTAGTGCTTACCCTCCCAACTGAGAACGGAATGAGAAACAGCAACGGGCAGATGATCATCATCTGCCCGTTCTTTTTTAGTAAATTATGTGTTTGGGTTGGCGTATGTTATTCTGTAATTACTTTGAGGCTTAGATCAAGACTACGTACAGAGTGGGTTAGTGCTCCAACGGATATGTAGTTTACCCCTGTTTGTGCAATTTCACGCAGCCGCTCACGAGTAATGCCTCCGGATGCTTCTACTTCAAAGCGATTGTCCACTTTTTCAACAGCAGTTCTCATCGTAGGTGTATCGAAATTATCGAGCATAATGCGGGTGATACCACCTTTAGCTAATACTGCATTTAACTCTTCTAAATTGCGTACTTCCACCGTGATTCCGAGGTTGAGGTTATGATCAGACAAGTATTGATGCACTTTATCGATTGCCGAGGCTATTCCACCACAAGCATCAATGTGATTGTCTTTCAGCATAATCCAATCGTAAAGGCCATCGCGATAATTGGTGCATCCTCCAATACGAACAGCCCACTTCTCCAAAAAGCGGATCAAGGGTGTCGTCTTGCGTGTGTCTAGGATTTGAATTGGAAAATCACTGACTTCTTGTGCATATTGACGACGCATAGTAGCTATTCCACTCATGCGTTGCATGGTATTCAGCACTAATCGCTCCGCTTTTAGCAGTGCTTGGCTATTACAGGTAACGATAAAAGCGACATCTCCTTTTTTGATATGAGCACCATCATTCAAGTAAACTTCGACGTTTGAAGTCGGATCCACATGGGTGAAAATGCGTTTAGCTAGTTCAATACCCGCTAATACACCGGTATCTTTTACCAGTAATCTGGCTTTATGTCTTGCTGCAGGAGGAATAGAAGCCAAAGAGGTATGATCCCCGGATCCCACATCTTCCGCTAAAGCAGCAGTGATGAACTTATCGATCTGTTGAGTTAGGGTTGCAGGCATGTGGTGAACAATTGGTTGTTTCTAATGCGATGTAAGGTCAGGTGAGCTGACTTATGAGGTAGTTCACCTGACTTATTACTGTTTAGAATAAAATACCCAGCGTTATGGTCAGGGAATTATTTTTTGTTTTGGAGTTTTCATCTCTAGCAGCGCCATTACGGGATTCATCAAAGTAAGTTCCGTCATCTTTGTTCATATCCGTAAAGCCAAGTTGGAATGCTAATCCTCCAACCAATGAGGTGCTTTCGGATAGAGCATATTCGACACCTGCACCAATACCCCAAGCAAGATTAAGACCTATGATGTCGCGCGAGATCTTTATTTCTTCTGCATCGTTTCCTATGCCACGGCCTTCAATAGTACCTTTGGCTTGGCTATTAAAGCCAAGTGTGAGTGCGGGTTGAAGATAATAGCGCAAGTAACCAAACTCGCGGGTACACATTTTCAGACCAAGTGGAATTTCTACATATTGAAGATTGTAGCGCAGATTAACCCCTGCTGGCAATGTGTCGAGAGCTGGATCAAGGTCAGAGTTTACCCAGAAAATACCTCCATTGTCATGTTGTAATTGGCCACCAGAATTAAAATGAAAACCAATACCAGAGGTAAAAGCGTAGTTTTCTCCAAAGTTGTACTCGGTAAGCATCCGAAGTTTAAGACCCAAATTGCTTCCGCTACGATTGATTTTATTATCATCAGTAGTCAACCAAGAAAAGCTAGGGCTTAATTCCATACCAAAGCGAAGGTTATCATACTGTGCTTGTGCTCCTGTCATAAAAAGCAGGAAAAGAGCTGTCAAAACAATATTTTTTTTCATTGTGCGTAGTTTTTTGAGTGTGTCTTAGAAACGGATATTTTGTTCCTCTGTTGTTTTCGATAGAATAACAAGATTCCTTTCTACACAAAAATACTTTCTTAAATGTAATATTTAGGCTATGCAACCCAACTTGGTGCTTCTATTTTTAATGATTTTCGGACTTTGGTCCTGTCAGTCCGATGAAAGAGCAGGTTTACCCGATGTTAGTAATATTGTTGTCGAGGTAGATATACGCCGTTTTGACACTGATCTTTCTGGTCTTGACACGACTCGCATAGAGACGCAATTGGCGGAACTGGAAAAACAGTACCCTTACTTCTCTGATATTTATTTTAATCGCATATTAGGTTCTCGCGACACCAGTATTGCACCTCAAGGGCATACAGATTATGTAAAGGGGTTTATTCAGTTTCCACCAGTAAAAAAACTAGCTGATACTATTCAGATGCTATACCCATCGATGACCCCCTACGAGGAGGACTTCAGGAAAGCTTTCCAATACCTGAAACATTACTTTCCAGAACAGCCAACACCCAATGTTACCACCTTTTTCTCAGAGTATTCCATAGGTTCTTTTATTTATGGTGAGAACCAATTGGCGGTGGGTCTCGACTTTTTTTTGGGATCAGATTATCCATATGCTACCTTTAATCCTAACAATCCTAACTTTTCTGGGTATCTCACGCGCAGCTTTACTTCTGCCCATTTGGTAAGTAAAACGCTTAAGCCATTAGTAGAAGATTTGACAGGGTATCCCGAAGGGCAAACACTATTGGACATGATGGTGCACAACGGTAAGAAGTTATATCTTTTGGATCATATATTACCACACGTGCCTGACAGCATTAAGCTTGAAATGACAGGCCTGCAAGTCAATTGGTTGGCGGACAATGAGCGCGAGATGTGGGCATATTTTTTGGATGAAAATCTGTTGTACTCAACAGAGTGGCAAAAGGTGAGGAAGTATGTGGATTACAGTCCGAGTTCTCCCGGAATGCCACCAGAGGCACCGGGTAGAACTGCAAACTGGATTGGATGGAAGATTATTGAATCCTTTATGAAGAGAAATCCAGAGGTGAGTATGCAGGAATTAGTGGGGATGATGGATGCTCAGGAACTGCTCGATCGATCAAAGTATAAACCAGCACTCTAGAAAATTACTTGTTCAGAATAAAACAAATGGTAGGGATTGTTTGTAGGTTTAAAGTAGGGTAATACCGACAAATAAATGTCAAAGTAATCCGGCTAAACGCCTATCTTTGTTGAAAGTGTAAGCACTTGAGTTATCATAGCTGCTTTATTAGATTAGTTGAAAAAAGTACGAAATACTATGTCTGTACGTACCATACCACTCGTGGATTTGTCAGCGTTTACGGAAGGGAATGAAAGTCAGCGTGCTGCTTTTGTTGATAAACTGGGCGCAGCCTTCCACAATATTGGATTTGTTGGGGTAATTAATCATGGTATTCCTCCGTCTTTAATAGATGACTTTTATAAAGCTTCCAATACCTTTTTTGCTATGTCGGAAGCGGTAAAGAGGAATTATGAGATTGAAGGGATGGCTGGTCAGCGGGGTTACACTTCGTTTGGAAAGGAACATGCAAAACAGTCAAAAGTAGCTGATTTGAAAGAGTTTTTTCAGATTGGGCAAGAAGTAGAAGGCGAGCATGTGGATAAAGACCAATATCCCGATAATGTTTCGGTGCGTGAAGTTCCTGAGTTTTTGGATTTGGGTATCACGCTGTATCGATCATTTGAAAAGGCAGGTGCCGAGCTTCTTCGTGCTATTGCTATTCATCTGGATTTAGGTGAAGATTACTTTGACGCCAAAATACATAATGGGAACAGCATCTTAAGAACCATTTTCTACCCACCTATTAGTCAGGAACCAGCTTCTGCTATTCGGGCTGAACAACATGAGGATATTAACCTGATCACACTATTGGTAGGCGCTTCTGCTGGAGGGTTACAGCTTCTGAATAAGGAAGGTGAATGGCAGGCTATTGTTCCGGAACAAGGTGAAATAGTAATTAATGTAGGCGACATGTTGCAGCGTCTGACCAATAATTATTTGAAGTCAACTACGCATCGTGTTGTTAATCCACCGCGAGAAGAATGGCACAAGCCAAGGCTATCGATACCATTTTTTCTGCATCCACAAGCATCTATGGATTTAACCAGTTTGGAAAGCTGTATAACTGAGGAAAACCCTTTACAATACGATCCGATTACAGCTGGAGGCTACCTGGATGAGCGTTTGCGTGAAATCGGCCTGAAAAAGTAAGTAACTTTGGATTGCTTTTATGCTTTTTCTAGTGTAATATGGTAATTGTTGTTGTCGGCTTTGAGCACTTTTTTTTTGAAGTTTATCTTTACAAAAAATCAAATTATTGAATATGGAAACGATTTTGCTTTTCAACTTCTTAGGGCCAGAAATGTTTATAATTTTTTTCGCCATCCTTTTGCTGTTTGGTGGAAAAAAGATACCTGAGCTGATGCGAGGTGTTGGCCGAGGTATTCGAGAGTTTAATACGGCTCGTTCCACTCTGGAGCAGGAACTGAAAGATGGGATGAACGAACAAGAGCGTAATGATCAAAAAAAAGGAGGTTCACAAGGCGAGTAGTAACTGATTGCTGCGTTGCTTTTTAGCTTCATATAAAAACCCCTCTGCATCGCAGAAGGGTTTTGTTTTCTTTATTCTGTATTATAGAGTGGGACTTGCGTATTGCAAAGCCAGGTTATTTTTTTCGACGGAACAGATTGCCTAATAATCCTTTACCGATACGAGCAACATCTTCGGTGATATTACCATCACCATCCTGGTCGATAAGGGAAGCAATCAGATTACCGGCTAAACCACCTTGTTGTTTTTGTTGGCTGGCTGTTCCGTTGAGTAAGCCAATAAGATCGGTTACATCGAGGCCATTCTGGCGCTTTGTTTTTCCTAGTGCCCCCATTACCATTGGAGCTAGCATTTGCATCAGGTTACCTGTTTTATTGGATTCAAGGCCAGCCATTTGGCTGACCATATTGATTACATTGCTTTGGTCATTACCTAGCAGGTGGGTGAGAATCCCAGCTCCGTTGGTCATTTTCTGGTTAGTGGCTTGTTTTTGACCGGTTAGAAAGCCCAAAGCATCATCTAAGATACTTCCATCATGGTCACGGTCTAGTGCTCCTGCTAAGGCATTGGCTTGGTCGGGCTTTTGTGCATTTCTGGCCATAGCACCCATGAGTGCACTTATAGCTCCTTCAGCAGCTGTTTTGGTTTGTTGTTTGTTAGCACCACCTAGCTGTTGAGAGAGTTGATCGATAAAGTTATCGTCATTCAGTTGATCCTGAAGTAGGGAAAGAAATTGGTTTGACATGATTCGTGATTGTTTTGTAGGTTGTTATTGAAAGAATTTCAGGTATGACCTAGATCATAATCATAAGTTATCCTTTCAATATAGGATATTTTATGGAGTATATGGATGTGTAACCTAAAGAGGAGCTTTTTAGAATGGGAAAACCCAGTAAAATGAGTTTTGCTGGGTTTTTATGCTAAAGCTTAGCGTTGTTTGATTTTTACTTTTTCGTTGGGTTTTAGCTTTTGTAATGCGAAATCATACTGATTATATCGCATGATATCCTGAATGGAGATGCCTGGATGCATTTGAGCTAACTCATAGTCAGTCATCT
>JABSSK010000226.1 GCA_013214265.1 Saprospiraceae bacterium
CACTAATAAACCCTTGATCATTCCGATCAGGTGATAATAATTGCAAGGTAGTATTGTAATCTTCATTTTGAAAGGCCTGCCAAGCTTCATTCACTTCAGTTGATTGGGTATCGCTGAAATTAACAGTTGTAGCATCCATGGCCTCACTTAGTATTTGTGTACTTCGATAATTTAGGTTGGCAAAGATCAGCATTCCACAAATTCCCAGCACCAAGATGGCTGCTGCCATGTTTATCCATCTGCGGAATGCTATTACCTTTCTTTTATTTTCATTTGCCATTTCCTCCAGCACTTGTAATCCCAGAATATCGCTAGCTACCAAGGTCGCTTGATAGGCACGATACTCTTTTTGGAGTACTTCATCCTGCTTCAAGGCTACTTCAAAACTAACCCGCTCTTCGGCTGGCATCGTCTTATTGACGTATGCTTCGATCTTTTCGAAATATTTAAAATCTGCCATTTTGATCCACCTAACGATTATTCAATAAATCTTCCATTAAATCTGGTCTATCCTGTAGTAGTTTCATTAATTTTTTGAAACAATCGTATTTTTTCTTTCTGGCCATCCCATCGCTCTTGTAGCCAACCTTTTGAGCAATTTCTGCCATACTATAATTTAAAGACCAGAGTCCTAGCACTTCTTTACAAGACTTACCCAACTGAGAAAGCACTTCTGTCAATAAAGATGCTTGTTCTTTGTATTCTAAAATTTCATCTGGTGCACTGGCCATTTCTTCCATCGCAGGTAAATCCAGTTTTATTTCCTCCAATCGTTTTCTTCTCCGGTACTGACTATTCCATAGGTTGACACAAATTCTAAATAAATAGGTTTTTAAGCTACTGGTTCCTCTGAATTTTTCATCGCGCACATTCAAAATCAGGTATCGAACTCCATCCTGGAAAACATCATTAGCGGCATCAAACGGAGCTCCCTTTACTTCCAACCAACGTAAGACATCCTCCTTATACCTACTGTGGTCGTACAAAAAGCGCATCCCCGCTTCCATATTGGAACCTCCTTCCATAATCGCTGCGATCAATTCTTCGTCTGAAAAATGTCTTTTCATTACTTTAGTGTAATAAGATCCTGATTTCGTTACCGTTATTTCGAGTTGGTTGATGAATAAAATTGAATACCACTAAACCTCATTAGCAATTAGGCTTAGTTGTGATGACAATCGATCTTGGGACAACATAATAGATTTTTTTGTAAACTATTGATTATAACTAACTTTTCAAAAAGTAAATTACCCCTGAGTTGACTCGTCCATTCACCTAATTATTACCAGATGAATTATCGACTAGCACCCATTCTATTCCTTTTCTCCATCACGTCCTTAGCTGGGCAGACAGCGCTCGACACTAGTAAGATAAGAGCTCATATCAAAGCTGCACAACAATTATTTGAAAGCTTTGATTATCAGTCGGCTAAGGCGGAGGCTCAATTAGCAGTTAAGGCATTTTCGGAAACACCTGATACTGCTTTTCAATTGCGCGGAGATGCCCTAAGAGTAATGGGAGGGATTCAAACAAGTCTACGTCAGGCTGATTCTGCAAGGTTCTACCTGAATAAAGCGATAGGAGTCTATGAGTCATTAGAGCCTATTAATTATGAATTCATTGCCCAAATTAACAGCAACATCGGCATATCGTATATCAAAGGCCGAGAGAATGACTATAATGACTTTTCAGCTGCTATCCCATGGTTCCAAAGAGCTGCAGATGCCATGCAAAAGAGTGACCTACCCAATAAGAACATTAAGACAATGGATTACTTAGGTAACATAGGATTAGCCCATTTCTATCTCAATCAATTTGAATTAGCTGAGAAAAAGTATTTAGAAGCACTCAGCTTTCAAGAAACTCCAACGCCCGAAGATAGACCATATATCGGGATGATGGAGGCGCGTTTAGGGTTCTTATACCAGAGGAAAGGAAATTTATCGGGAGCTATTCAATTATTTGAAACTGCCCTGGAAAATTATCAGTCAGCCATTCCAGAGCACCCTTTTGTAGCTAATATTATGTTTGGCTTAAGTAATACGTATCGAGCGAGAGGTGATTATGAAAAAGCATTACTCTACGCCGAGCAAGCGCGGGTAATGTTCTTAAAATTGATAGGACCCAATAACGAGGAGTACGTAACTGCGCTTAACGCGAAAGCAGATGCATTAGAAGCACTTGGCAGATTAAATGAAGTTAATAGTTGTGACTCTTTAATCGAAATAATCCTGAATAATATTTATCCTAATCAGACGCCTTTGAAGCTGATTAATCAAGCTACCAGGATAGAACGATTCGCCCAAAAAACAAATAATCCTAATTTAAAAATTGAAGGCTACACGGGAATACTTGATAACCTGAAACAACTGGATCAGCCCGTCGAAGAAGAAATTGCACAGATTACCATGAACCTTGGATCAACGTATCAGGAAACTGGAGATTTCGAAAAAGCCGAAGAACTATTCTTAGAATCGCTCGTCCTCCACCAAGCACTCTATCCTGCGTATTCAGGAGAAATGATTTATATAAATGCCAAGCTTGCCAATTTAAATCAGGAAATGGGTAAGACCGAAGCCGTTCTTGATTATTTTGAAGCGGCTGAGCAATCTGCGGGTCTGACCGAAGCGCTCAACGTCAATACCTTAGCCTATCCGATTTTCACTGCTAAAACGATCCGTCAAAAAGGTCAGTTTTTCAGTCAACAATATCCAGAAAAAAACGAGCGAGCCGATAGCTTGTTTCAGGTAGCTCAGCTGTTGTTAGAGCAAATACAAAATAGTGCTCAAGGTCAGAATTCGAAAGTCGGGCTACAAGATGAAATGGTTCCCGTTTTAGAGGGTCGATTATCTTTATTGGATTCAAATGAAGTCGATATTTCTAAAGCTTTTCAAATAATAGAACGCGGTAAAAGTTTTATTCTACTGCAGGCAGTTCAACAGAGTAGGGTGGAGCAATTTACCCAAATTCCAGCACAAGTACTAAAACAAGAAAGGACTTTAAAGGAGAACATTGCCTTTTACGAAAAGGAGCTCTATCTCCTCAAACAAAAAGAAGGCTACAATCTAGAAAAAGAAGAAGATTGGACTAAACTTTTGGCTGCTTTTAAGAACAAAGCGGATAGTCTGGAGGGAGTTATCGCCCAGCAATACCCTAAATACCATCAATTAAAATATCAGCCTGAGTTTATTACCTTAAAGGGGCTACAAAAACAGCTGAGTTCAGATCAATCGGTCTTAGATTATTTTGTAGGAGAAAAGCATATCTATTGCTTAAAAATAGAGCGAGCGAGCGCCACATTCCAGAAGCTAGCCCTTGATTATCCTTTGACGCAATGGGTGGAGGAGCTAAGGTCTGGCCTAACAGATCCCAAAAATGACCGCTGGAAATTACCTGCTCAGCAGCTATTTGAAAAATTAATAGCGTCTTTAGGGCCTTTGCAAGAAAACCTAATTATCATTCCGCAGGGAGTACTTTCTTATATTCCTTTTGAAGTGTTACTTAGTACAGCTCCTGAAGAAAACTCCCCCTTAAAAGATTGGGACTTTCTGGTTAAAAAGCATGCTATCAGCTATAATTTTTCTGGTACTTTATTGCGAAGGATGCAAGAAATGAGCATTAAGAAAAAGGGCTTATTGGCCTTTGCACCCAGCTTTAATGCACCAGGTGCATTAGTAACTAGCCGTAGAGATTATTTAGGGCCACTTATATTTAATCAGCAAGAAGTAGACAATATCGGTCAACTCTATCCAGGGAAAATACTTAAGGATACTGCTGCTAGCCTGAGTCAATTCATGGCAAACACAGATCAATACAGCTTGCTTCATCTAGCCACTCATGCTAAGTTAGAGGATCAACAGAGTGATTATTCCTACCTGGCTTTTTATGGTGTCCAAGACAGTTCCCAAGCTGCAAAACTATTTATTCGGGATTTATACAACATGAATTTACCACTCGACATGGTCGTATTAAGTGCATGTGAAACGGGAATTGGTACACTGAAAAATGGGGAAGGTCTCATGAGCCTGGCCCGTGGGTTTGCCTATGCCGGAGCGAAGAGTGTTGTCACTTCTTTATGGGCAGCCAATGATCTTACCACCGCTCAGATTATGACTAATTACTATAAAAACCTCAAAGAGGGGATGTCCAAAGACATTGCCCTTCAACAAGCCAAGTTGCAATTCCTAGCAGAAAATCAGGAAGTCCATCCATACTACTGGGCTACCTTTGTGGGCTTTGGAGATATGAAGGCTATCAAAGAATCTAGCTTTAGCTGGTTCCCTTACCTAATTGGTTTCCTTGGATTGCTAATACTTGGTTTCCCCTTCGTAAAAGGAAGGAATACTAAGTAGGATATCCATACTTAGTACTTCTTCCTTACGTCTTTTTACTTACTATATATCAGTCGTCCGCAATAGTAACGTACGTTCCGGACTATTCTACAGTTCTTTCCTGAAGAGGAGCTACAAGTCTTTTTATTAGCATCAAGCTCACAATAGAAAATCCTAATTTGATACCCATCTCGTTCAACACAGTTGGTGCATTCACAGAACATTTCCTCTACTTTATAGGTAAACGGGTCGACCTGTTCTAAAATTCTTGCCTGTCCATAAACGGAATAGGAAGTCCCATCCCCTCTTACTAAAAGTAATTCTCTGCGTCGGTTGAGGCTTACCCAATAGGTATTGGGCTGAGGACTTATCACATTATTATAGGTACGGCCTGTTTGTGATAACAAAGCCTCTTTCGATTCACAGGGAGGTCCATTCTTTTTTTCAATTCCGGTTAAAAACTCATAGCCTTTTTGTAGGCGATACCCATAACCCTGTTGTTTTAGGTCGGTGATTAGGTCATTTACCAACTCGCTAGGTACTGCTTCCTGGGCTGTTAATAATGGGGCCATAAATAAACATAAGCTTAGGCATAAAAACAATTGGTTCATCATAATAGGATTTAGTGAAATGAATAATCAATCCTATGGTTGCATGAGTCTTTTGGATTGTGACCCTTTGCTGGTAAAAATATTTTTCAAAAAATTTAGTTGAGGGTGTCACACATTTTCTTGGGTATTCAACTATTGGGATGAATTCAAAAACCTTAAACAATATGAAACATCCCTTTTTAACTCTGAAATCTTATTTACTGCTACTAGTTTTAATAATTGTTTGTACCCCTGGTTGGTCGCAGGGTATCACAGACCAACCCACTGGGAACTACGATTGGGCCTCCTATCGAGATATGAACCAAACAACTTATCAGAAAAGGCTTACGGAAATGCGCCGTAAAGGAATGCGCCCGGTTGATGTCGAAATTATGGGAGGAAATACCCGGACCTATGCGGCTGTTTTTCGTCAAAATACAGATCAAAGAATGTGGGAACTGAAAACAGGCCTTACTAGTGAGCAGTATAATACCAAGTGGAAAGAGATGAAAAATAAAGGCTTTCGCCCAGTAGACCAAGAATCGCATCTTTTACGTGGAAAGCGCTATTACGGGGCACTCTGGATTAAGAATATCGAAAACTATAAATGGGTCTCTTTCCGAAACTTAAGCTCCTCCGACTATAGTAAACGCTTTCAAGAATATAAAGGCAAAGGATATATGCCAGTCGATGTAGATGCCTACAAGGTAGGAAACGAAATTCGCTATTCTGTTATCTGGATAGAGAACAAACAGGGTAAGCAATGGGCACAATATCGGAATCTTACTGCTAGCCAATTTGGAGCCCGTTTCCAGGAGATGAATAATAAAGGGTACCGCCTTTTAGATACCGAATCCTATCAAAATGGTCGTACTCAGCTATATGCTGCTGTGTGGATTAAGGAGCGTATGCAGTGGAAAGCTTATCGAGATATGACCGCTATTCAGTTTGGTAATAAATGGGGAGCTTTTAGAGATGAGGGCTATCGACTAGAGGATATTGAAATCTACTCAACCCCCCAAGGTACGCGCTATGCAGGTGTTTGGGTCATGAATAAAGACCGTTACATGTGGTCAAAAAAAGACTTGATCACTACGAAAGCAAAGAGATTCCAGAGAGATAACCCTTCACGTGGTATGAGTATTGCCATTGCACAGAATGGTAAAATAAAGTATTTGAAAGGTTTTGGCCTGGCTAACCAGGACAATGGAAAAGAAGTTAATGGACATACGATATATCGGATGGCTTCAGTTAGTAAAGCCATTACGGGGGTACTAGCCTTCAAGTTACAGGCACAAGGAAAATTCGATGTCGACCAGAAAACAAGAAAATATGAGGAGGGTTTACCAGATCATCATACCCATACGATTACCCAATTGCTCAGCAATCGAGGGCGGGTAAGGGGTTATACATCGGGAAGAGATCCTTTGATTCATGGTACCAACTCACCCGTCGCTGATGCTTTGGCAGGCAGTATGCTGTTTGCTAATGATCCACTAGTACGTTTGCCGCGAGACTCTTTTTACGTTTATTCTACCCATGGATATACGCTAGTGGCCGCTGCGATGGAAAAGAGCAGAGAGATGAGTTTTAATGATATTCTGAGGGAGGAGCTAAGTAGTCCGTATCAATTGCCTACCCTTAGATGTGAAGATCATCTTGATTTAGGGCCCAAACATAGCAAAATATATGAGCGTTTGCGTGATGGTAGATTTGGTACGCTAAGAAGGAAAAGCCTGAGCTGGAAATACGCTGGCGGTGGGATGGAATGTTCTGCCTACGACTTAGCTCGATTCGGTATGCAACTAGTCGACCGTCGGATATTGAGTCAGGATGATATTGATGAAATGTTATCGGTGCCGGATGATGATTCTGATTATGCCAACGGTTGGATTGTAGGTACAAGAAAAGGCAATAAATATTATTCGAAAGGAGGAAGTCAACCTGGTTCAAGAGCCTACATCATCTGTGTCCCAGAAAAAAAATTAGTGGTTGCTGTAATGTGTAATACAAAAGTAGGTGGAATCCATAGTTTCGGGAAGGAATTAGCAGAGGCTAGTTGGTAAAATAAGTAGGTATCCTTTCTCAAATAGTAAATAAGAGGGTAATCAAATATAAGTTGATTATCCTCTTATTTATTTGGGCACATTCTCATGTTTGTAGGGAGAATGCCGACAGATACTCCCACAGCAATAACCTCTTTTGAGATGAACCTATTCTCTTCATACCATCAGCCCCCCCCTTCGGTTGAAATCTAATCCTACAATCCGTTTTCGAGAGCGTCGACTGTATAATTGGGCAATATCATTTTGTCTCTTACCCGCTTAGATATATTCTACGATAGCTGGTGGTTTAGAAATTAAGGTTTCCCCCATACAATCCCGACATGAACAGGAATTGTTCTTATTAAGGCTTAGCAGTACGGGGTACTCCATGCTCTAACATCTCCATATATAGCTTTGATCCTCTCAAAGGTTTCTACTAAAGGAACTTCTTCAGCTAGGACTTTAAAAGCGCGAATAAATCCAGCATGGATAAACCATACAATCTTTTCTTGAGCATGCTTTACTTTGATGTCGTAATAAAAATCCTTGGCGCGCTCAAAAAGATCTATATAAAATAGACCACCAGGGCATGGTATATTTACAAAATCATCCATCCATGGGTTGAATTATTCAGCGGGGATTACATTCCAAGCTCTCATTTCAGCTTCTCCAAGATAGAGTAC
>JABSSK010000227.1 GCA_013214265.1 Saprospiraceae bacterium
GTGATATCCCGCAGGGCCCTAGTGGAAGATAGATTAGAAACGGTATTACCTGGTTGATGCTGCAAAATATAATCGGCTACTGCCACTAATGTATATTCTTCTCCAAATAATGAGCCATCCTCATTCACGAAGGCCAGACGATCCACATCGGGATCAACACTTATACCCAAATCGGCTTTAACTTCTGTAATGGTTGCACCCAACTGGGTAAGATGAGCGGGTAACGGTTCGGTATTATGGGCGAAGTCACCGGTCATTTCTCCATTTATAAGGGTTAGCTTACATCCCAATGCTTTCAATAGTGGAGGTACAGAAATTGCCCCTGTGGAATTGATGGCATCGACTACTACATGGAATGCTTGTTGTGCCACCAGTTCCGGATCGACTAAAGGATGTGCCAGGACAGCCTCAATGTGTTGCTGAATGTACTCATTATTAGTAGATAGCGAACCTAAGTTATTCACTTCGGCAAAGGCTACCGAGCCTGCTTGAATCATATCCAGCAGGGCTTGCCCATCAGCCTGAGAGATAAATTCTCCCTTTTCATTCAGGAACTTAAGGGCATTCCAATGTTTGGGGTTGTGGCTAGCGGTAAGAATGATACCAGCCCCAGCGTTTTCCCATTTTACAGCCATTTCGACGGTTGGCGTCGTTGATAGGCCTAAATCCACTACATCAATCCCTAAAGCGAGTAAGGTATTGGTTACTAATCCGTTTAGCAAGTGTCCTGACATACGGGCATCCCGACCGATTACTACTTTTGCGGGGGCATTTTTTTGCAGCAGCCAGTACCCAAAAGCGCCGGTCGTTTCTACAATATCCTGAGGAGTTAGGTTTGAACCTACTGTTCCTCCGATTGTTCCTCGTATCCCAGAGATTGATTTTATTAGTGGCATACTCTTTTGATTTAATGGGAATGCAAAAGTAGAACAACCCAAATGAAACCCCAAACTGTAGTAGATTAATATCCTTCGATTTGTATATTTGGGCAAATCAAAAGCCAAGAGTGTGTCAACACCATCTACTACAAACCAAACATCCAATTGGTACTCCACCTGGTTTGACTCGCCTTACTATCATCAGCTTTATGCCAAACGCGATGAAGGAGAGGCACATCTTTTTATTGATGCCTTACTTGGTCAATTACAACCTAAGTCGAATGTAAACATACTTGACCTAGCGTGTGGCAAGGGTCGGTTTTCGCGGTATTTGGCCCAAAAGGGGTTTTCCAATATTATCGGATTGGATTTATCCGAACGGAGTATAACGGAAGCGCGTAAGTTTGAACAAGCAAATCTTTCATTTTATACCCATGATATGCGTTTGCCCTACCGCATTAACTACTTTGATTACATCTTCAATTTCTTCACCAGCTTTGGGTATTTCGAAACTGAAGAGGATGAAATAAGAACACTACAATCCATCACAAGGGGTTTGCGGCCTGATGGGACATTTGTATTGGATTTCTTTAATGCGCAGTATGTTATTGACCACTTAACAGGGTTCGAAAAGAAGGAGATTGATGGAATCACATTTCATATTCATAAATTTATCCGTGGCAATCAGATAATAAAAACGATTGATTTTACAGATCGAGGTAAGGATTATCATTTTGAGGAGCAGGTTCGCCTTTTCTTTTACGAAGATTTTGAGCGTTTATTTGCAGCAGCGGGTCTAGAGCTGCAGTTATCATTTGGAAATTACCAATTGGATTCTTTTCAGAAAATGAAGAGTCCTCGCCTGATCTTATTGGCTAAACGCATATGACGACGCTACTTTCACTGGACGAATCGCTTTTTTATTTCATTAATACCCAATTACAAAATGGGGTAATGGACGCCATTATGCCTTGGTGGCGTGATAAAGAGACTTGGTTTCCTTTGTATATTATTATCCTACTCTTTTCTGTATACCGATTCAAATGGAAAGGATTGTTTTTTGTCTTGGCCATAGGGCTTAGTACGGGGTTGAGTGATCTGGCCTCGAGTAAGGTTATGAAACCTAGTTTTGAGCGCTTGCGGCCATGCAATGATCCGGCAATGGAGGAAAAAGTCCGATTGCTGGTCGGTTGTGGTAAAGCGTACTCTTTCACATCATCGCATGCAGCTAATCATTTTGCGATAGCGACTTTCATCGTTTTCACCTTGGGACTGATATATCCTGGTTTGAAATGGCCTTTTTATTTTTGGGCTTTTTCCATTTCACTAGGCCAAGTATATGTGGGGGTTCACTATCCAACGGACGTTATTGTTGGCGGATTAATTGGTTGGACCATTGGCTACTTGGTTGCAAAGGCTTATCTTCGCGTTTTGGCTATTTCTATCATTTCTAAGCAGCCTCCGGAACCTAGTGTACCTGCTGCCTAAGCGGAAACTATAGATGAGTTTATTTGATTATATCATTTTGATAGGAGCCGTACTGGTTGGCGGATGGTCGGCTTTTAAGCTCGATAAAAAGCAGAAAAAGGCTATACCTTTAGTGCTTTCCTTCAGCGGGGCTTATTTACTAGGTGTCACTATTTTACATGTTATTCCCGACCTATTCCATCGCCCGCACCAAGGGTATAATTACTGGATGTTAGGCGGGTTTTTATTGCAGCTATTACTTGAAAAGCTTACAAATGGTATTGAGCATGGTCATACCCATGCTTTACCCGTAAAGAGTTACAACCGTATGTTACCCATCCTTATTGGGTTAAGCGTACATTCCTTTCTGGAAGGTTTCCCGCTGGGAGGCTATCAGCAACTGGCAGCAGATTTGGCTCAAATTGATGACCACCACCACGCACATACCGCTGGTAATATTCATCAAGAATTATTGTTAGGTATCAGTTTGCACAAGATGCCAGCAGCCTTTGCGCTAGTTAGTATGATGCGTCTTTCTGGTTTCACTAACCGCAGTGCTTGGATATCACTACTCGTATTTAGTTTGACGGCTCCACTTTCTGCTTTTTTTGCTCAGCATTTCATGGCCCATTCGTCATGGTTACCCTTAATTATGGCTTTAGTAGCAGGTTCATTTTTACATATTAGCACGACCATTCTTTTTGAATCTGGCGACACAGGAGAGCATCATTTCAGCACATGGAAATTGTCCATCATTTTGCTTGGGTTTGGTCTGTCCTTGATTCATTTCCACTAGCTACGCAATGGTTAAATAGCATGGTTGGGCATTTCCAAGATGAAGTTAAAGGACAACATTCTACTAATTTCTATTTGTTTATGCTGAACTAGTTAGCGAATTTTCACTAATTTGCAGCCCAATTCAAAATTTTTATTCAACCTACATCTGCCAGCAAACATGAAATTTTTGAAGACCAACTGCTTACTTAATATTATTCTTTTTTTGCTCTGTGCAATTTCTCTTAATGCTCAGGTAACGATCAAAGGGGAAGTACGTGACGGTAATTCAGGTGAAGGCCTCATTAGTGCAACCGTTATCATAAAAGGGACCAACGAAGGTGTGGTGACCGAGTTTGATGGGTCATTTCAGCTAACTACCGAAATGAGTTTTCCCTTGATTCTAATTGCTTCCTATACCGGATATGCTGGTTTTGAAATAGAGGTAACCGAATCAACCAAACAACCTATCATTTTTGACCTCGAGGAAGATGCGGTGGTAATCACGTCCGTGGAAGTACGAGGTCGACGAATAAGTGAAAAACAAACCCAGTCACCTTTGACTATGGAGTCCATGGATAATATTGCGATCAAAGAGACACCAGCTGCCAGTTTTTACGATGGGTTAGGCTCTTTGAAAGACGTTGATTTGACGGCAGCTAGTTTGGGTTTCAAAATTATTAATACCCGAGGTTTTAATAGTACCAGTCCGGTTCGTTCCCTCCAGATTATTGATGGGGTTGATAACCAGTCGCCCGGATTAAATTTTTCATTAGGTAACTTTCTGGGTGCATCCGAATTAGATGTAAATCGCGTCAACCTGATTGTGGGAGCAAGCTCTGCGTTTTACGGCCCTAATGCATTTAACGGTGTAATCAGTATGGAAACCAAAAACCCTTTTCTACAAAGGGGTTTATCCGCCATGGTAAAAACCGGAGAGCGCCAGCTAATCGAAACCGGGGTTCGTTGGGCCAATAGTATAAAAGACAAAGACGGTTTAGATCGTTTGGCTTACAAGATCAATTTCGCTTACTTCCAAGCGAATGATTGGGAAGCTGATAATTATGATCCTGTTTTTGATTCTCCGGCATCAGCAAATAATCCAGGCGGCTTTGATGCTGTTAATGTTTATGGTGACGAGTATCTTCCTGCTAATGATTTCACCCGTACCAACACCCTGATTGGTCTTGGTATCATTCATCGGACTGGTTATCAGGAGCGCGACTTAGTTGACTATGACTCGGACAATTTAAAAGTAGGTGTTGCATTTCATTATCGGACCAAACCCGAATTGGATTATGCATCCCCTGAACTGATATTGGCATCAAATTACTCGCGTGGAACCACTGTCTATCAAGGAGATAACCGATACAGCTTGAAGAACATTCAGTTTTTCCAGCATCGTCTGGAACTACGGAAACAGGATGATTACTTCCTGCGTTTTTATGCAACCCACGAAGACGCTGGTGATTCCTACGACCCTTATTTCACTGCTTTACAATTGCAAGAATCCGCTAAAGAAAACAACTTATGGCGAACGGACTACATCAACTATTGGCAGCAACAGGTTAACCCGGCTCTGCGTGGTGAAGAAGGTTTCCCAAGCATCCTTGATTTCTTAGGCCGTCCTGACGAATACCAAGCAGCTATCAATGCTTTCCTAAACCGCTCGGATATCCAAGAGAAGCTCGTACAATATCATCAGGATGCTTCAGCTTCGGCTAATCAAGAAAATCCGCTCGATCCGAGCTCAACTCCTTTTTTAGCTCCTGGAACTGAAGCGTTCCAGAATCGATTTGAAGATATCATTTCCAGGAATGCTTTTTCAGAAGGTGGTACCCGCTTTTATGATAAATCAGCATTGTTTCATTTACACGGGGAAAAGCAGTTTAATGATATCTATCAAAGCGGAACGATTACTGATCTGGACTTGCGTGTAGGTGCCAATTACAGGCTATACAAACCCGATTCTGACGGTTCGATTCTACTGGACACCTTTGGTCGCAATATTGACACCTACGAATTTGGCATATATGGTGGTGGAACCATTGAGTTGGATGATGTCTGGAAAATTAGTGGTTCGTTGCGTATGGACAAAAACCAGAATTTCAATCTACTACTTTCTCCGGCTGCTTCGGTTGTTTATACCCCCAAACCTGATGAAGTGTTTCGCTTCAGCTTCAGTTCCGCTATACGTAACCCTACATTAGCAGATCAATATCTTTTTTATAATGTTGGGCGAGCCATTTTAATTGGTAACCTCGACGGATTCAACGACCTGATTACGATTGAGTCCTTAGAGTTGTATCAGAATACCCTGGATCAAGGATTATTAGAATATTTTGACGTAGCACCGATCAGGCCTGAAAAAGTAAAAACCCTTGAATTGGGATATCGTACAACGCTAGGCGAACGATTATTTTTAGATGCAACCTATTATTACAGTTTCTACACCGACTTTATTGGTTTCAACTTAGGTGTGGATGCCACTTTTAGTCAGGGTTCAGGGCTACCCACCGAACTGCAAGTGTATCGGGTTGCAGCCAATGCGACAGACCAAGTTACAACCCAAGGTTTTTCCATTGGAACCAACTACTACTTTGCCAAGTTTTTTGTCTTCAATGCCAATTACTCTTGGAATAAACTGAACACTGAATCTGATGACCCCATTATCCCGGCCTTCAATACACCAGAACATAAATTCAACTTAGGAGTAAGCGGTCGTGACATTACATTGAATATTGGAAAGTCAAGTATCCAGAACCTTGGCTTTAGTGTTAATTACAAATGGATTGACGAATTCTTCTTTGAAGGATCACCTCAGTTTACTGGTGGAATTCCACAATATGATTTACTGGATGCACAAATCAACTGGCGGTCACCCTCGTTGAATACGACATTCAAGCTTGGGGCTTCTAATATTCTCAATAATGAAACCTTTCAAACTTACGGAGGGCCCAGAATTGGGAGATTAGCCTATTTTAGTGTAACCTATGATTGGATAAAGAAAGATTAATTCCTTATTCATGAATTGAATGTTAAATTATCAACATTTTTACTTTTATTGAACTATCTTTCAACACATCCTAATAAGGCTATCGTTTAATTAAGGATAACAATTTGCTAACATTAGGTTTTGGAGGTTCCAATCCTGAATGAAAGACATAAATCAACATCAAATATTAATTAAATTGCATTGTATGAAACATCTTAACACGTTGTTAATTATTATTTGTGCCTTGGCATGCCTCAACCTGTCGGCTCAGGAAAGGTACCTATCGGAGGTATTTTCCCAAGTTGAAGTAGAAAGAAATGTGCCTTACGCGAGTAATATTACCGTTCTAACGCTACCCGTAACGGGCCAGCCTTCATTGGAAGAGCTAACTATGGATGTGTATCAGCCTGCTGGTGACAGCCTGACTGATCGCCCTGTAGTTATCTATTTCCATACCGGAAGTTTTCTGCCTCAGTACATCAATGGTCAGATCACAGGATCGCGCAATGATTCCACGGTCGTTGAAGTGTGCTCACGTCTGGCAAAAATGGGATATGTAGCGATTGCTGCTAGCTATCGTCAAGGTTGGAATCCAATTGCAACCAATCAAGATGAACGTACTAGTACTCTGCTGAATGCTGCCTACCGCGGTATTCAAGATGCCAGAGCCCTGAACCGTTTCTTACGTAAAACCATTGCTGAGCAAGACAACCCTTTTGGTATCGATGGTGATAAGATCTGTTTGTGGGGCCAAGGAACAGGAGGATATATCTCATTAGGTGCAGCTTTCCTCGACCGTTTCGACGAAGTTGTTTTAGAGAAATTTATTGGAGAAGATGCAACCCTTTATGTTGATACTAATTTAGTAGGTGACCCTTATGGATTGAAACCAGCTGCTATAAACATCCCAAATCACGTTGGCTACAGCAGTGATTTTGCGCTCGCTGTCAACATGGGTGGTGCATTAGGTGACTTGAGTTGGTTAGAAGGTCGTGATGATGAGCCTGTTACTATTGGTTTCCACGTTGTACGGGATCCATTTGCACCTTTTGCCAACGGGGCGGTAATTGTTCCTACAACGGGTGATTTTGTGGTAAATGTTGATGGAACCAGGACGGTTGTTGGTAAAGCCAATCAACTTGGTGTTAATGCTTCCGTTGATGCAGCCAATCAAGACTTAACCGATGTGCTCAATCAGATTGTTAATGCCTACAAAAACATTTCCATTGACTTTGGTGGTGGCCAGGTTTTATCCCTAGGAGAAGATAATATGTATCCTTTCCTTACAGATAACCTAGAGTCCGGTCCATGGGACTGGTGGAGCAAAGCGCAATTGGACGTAATCATCCCAGCGTTTAATGCTGCAACTGGGGAAAACCTCAACGCAGATACGCTGCACGCCAACGGATTGTTCCTCAACCCTGATATGTCACGCGAAAAAGCAGTTGCACATATTGATACAATCATTAACTACTTTGCGCCACGTGCTTTCTTGGCCATGAACCTTATG
>JABSSK010000228.1 GCA_013214265.1 Saprospiraceae bacterium
GTGTTTAATGTATATGGAGCAAGTTGTTCATTTTACAATGAATGCGCTTTCTTTATGGACTTATGGCGGGTAATTTTCTACGAGTTGGCGATCTTTGGCTGTGGCTGTACGGATTATGCTAAATATTCGTAGTTTTGCCGCAATTCAAAAAAGAACGAGGCTGATAGTACCTATGGTTTATTTAACGCGCCGAGAACGGTTCAATGCTGCCCACAAGCTTTGGGTGTCATCCTGGAGTGAGGAGAAGAACCTGGCCACTTTTGGTAAATGTGCTAACAAAAACTGGCACGGACATAATTACTGGCTTTACGTTACGGTGAAAGGGACTCCGGATCCGGAGACTGGATTTATTGTTGACGTCAAGCAGTTGAGTCGGTTGATCAAGCGAACGATAGTGGATAAGGTTGACCATTCCAATTTGAATATGGATGTTGATTTTATTCCGGAGGGGATGCAACCGACGACTGAGAATTTGGTGGTTTTATTTTGGCAGCAGCTGGCCCCGCAATTGGAGGGCTGTACCTTACATTGTATAAAACTTTACGAAACGGAAAATATTTATGCCGAATACTACGGCGAATAAAAGAAAAGGATCACTATGAAAGCATACGTTTTTCCGGGGCAGGCGTCCCAATTTGAAGGTATGGGCAAAGACATGTACGAGGCTTCTGAGGTGGCGCGCCATTTATTTGAGCAAGCCAATGAGCTATTGGGTTTTCGCATCACGGATATCATGTTTGAGGGTACGGCGGAAGACTTGAAGCAGACTAAGGTGACCCAGCCGGCTGTTTTTTTGCATAGCATCATAAAAGCGCGAATGGCGGGTGATGCTTTTGTGCCGGAGGCGGTAGCTGGCCACTCATTGGGTGAGTTTTCCGCTTTGGTTGCCAGTGGGGCGCTTTCTTTTACTGATGGTTTGGCCTTGGTTCAGCAGCGTGCGCTGGCTATGCAAAAAGCATGTGAAGCTCAACCGGGTACGATGGCTGCTGTTCTAGGTTTGGACGACGCTTTGATTGAGCAGGTATGCCACGATATCGATGAGGTAGTGATACCGGCTAATTATAACTGCCCGGGGCAATTGGTCATTTCAGGGGCCGTTGCGGGGGTAGAAGTAGCGGCTGAGCGCCTTCGGGATGCTGGCGCAAAACGGGCGATTATGCTACCGGTAGGGGGGGCTTTTCATTCTCCCTTGATGCAACCCGCTCAGGAGGAGTTACAAAGGGCTATTGAAAGCACGCAGTTTGAGGCACCCAGCTGCCCGGTATACCAAAATGTTGATGCCGTCGCAGAGCAGGACCCGGAGGCCATCCAACGAAAGCTGATCGAGCAGTTGACCGCTCCGGTTCGGTGGACCCAAACCATGCACAATATGATTGCCGATGGGGTTACTGAATTTATTGAAGTTGGCGGCAACGGAAAAACTTTGCAAGGGTTTGTGAAAAAGGTTGATCGTCGTTTCCCAACGGCAGCGCTTTAAATTAATGTCAGCAATTTGCGATATTCATACTGATTAATGAACTTGCAGAACGTGCATCCTGTTATTTGTGCAGAATAAATTATAAGGAACAATTCACCCGTATGACTAAAGCCGAACTTAAAAAAGGACAGGTATTACTGGCGGAGCCATTTATGCTTGACCCTAACTTTAAGCGTACCGCAGTAATCCTCTGTGAGTATAGTCCTGAAGAGGGCAGCGTTGGCTTTGTGATGAACAAACCGCTCAATATGCGGGTTGACAGCCTTATTCAGGACTTCCCCGAATTTGAGGCTGATGTTTTTTACGGTGGGCCTGTAGCTACCGATACCATCCATTATATTCATAATGTAGGTGAGTTGCTGGACGACTCCCAGCCGGTAGTGCCTGGTGTTTATTGGGGAGGAGATTTTGAAAAACTCAAGTTCCTTATTTCATCGCAGCTCATCAAGCCGCATAATATTCGTTTTTTTGTGGGCTACAGCGGATGGTCAAGTGGCCAATTGGATATTGAGTTGGAAATGAAATCGTGGGTAACCGCATTGATGGATACTAATTATCTGTTTAAAACGGAGCCGGGATCTTTATGGGAGCAGGTGATGCAAAATAAAGGCGACCGCTACGCTGTTATATCTCAGGTACCCGACGAGGCCAACTGGAACTAGATAGTACTACGTACCGATAAACCCATAAGGGCCCTGATGACAACACATCAGGGCCCTTATGGATTTAAGGAAGTAAGGTGGTGTGATTAACCACTGGTGATGGAGCGGCCTGCTATTTACTGGCTAGCATCAGAAATACGGGGTGCGGGTAATACTACTTTCTCTAGCTCAGCCAGGTAGCGATCCCGTTGGGCAAAAAAGTCTTCGAGCTCACTTTCCGGTAGGGGTTCGGGGGGTGGAAAATTGAGATTCAGGTGGTTCACTTGACGGCCATTTTTCCAGAAACGAAAACATACGTGGGGGCCGGTGGCTAAGCCGGTTGATCCTACGTACCCGATAGTCTGGCCTTGTTTTACGTAAGTGCCAGCTTTGATCCCTTTCGCAAAGCCATTCATGTGCAGGTACTGCGTCTGGTAAGTATCATCGTGTTTGATCTTGACGTAGTTACCATTGCCTTTCGTGTAAGAGGCAATACTGACCACACCGGCTCCTACCGCTTGAATGGGGGTACCTCGGGGCGCAGCATAATCCGTACCAAAGTGTGGCCGGCGACGTTTTAGAATGGGGTGGAAGCGGTTGAGGTTGTAATAGGATGATATGCGGGAAGCTTTGACCGGCGACTTCAGGAAGCCCTTATTCATCGGCCTGCCCTCGAGGTCATAATAGCCTTCGTGCTCTTTATCCCCTTCGTAGTAAATGGCATAAACGGCCGTATCGCCTGTGTCCCAATAAGCGGCACGTACAAACCCTACCCCTACGTTCTGGCCTTCGATCGTATTTTGATCATAAACCGCTTTAAAGGTTTCACCACCTTGCATAAAATTAAAATCTACTGACCACTGCAAGGCGTCTTCTAGTTTGACAAATAGCTCGGGGGTTTCACCAATTTTTTTGACAGCTGACCAAAGGGAGGACTCGATTACACCACCTTTGGCTACGGAAACGGTAGTGACCGGTCGCCGGATACGCTCCACGAGCAAATCGCCTTTGAGGTGAAAAACCACGTATTCATATACGCTGGGTTCGTATACAAAATAATCAGCACCTTGGGCGGTATCCTGCGCTAGTATCATGTATGGCCGATTAACGCGGAACCGATTAATCTTAAAGACAGTATCTGCGTTGGTGGCTAATTGTTGGATGGTCGAATAGCCAATTTTATGGCGCAAGAGGATGTCACCTAGGTATTCACCCGACCGGAAAGTATCCTGGGTAACCGCAAAAGTGTCGAGGGTGAAACCGTATTTTACGGTGGGAATGGTTACTGGAAAAGAACCTAGGGCCACATTGTCGGCATTCTGCACAGAAGCACCTAAAGAGAGTGGATTGGTTTTGAGCAGGGTGAGGGTGGTAACCAGACAGAGAATAAATAAAGCAGTTCCTCCGATTATCATTTTTTGGCGGCGGGTGAGTGGGCGCCTCTCGGGTCGTTCCGTATTTTCCAAAGTCGTTCGTTTGTATTCCGTAAAAACCTGCTGTTTCAGGTGTAGTGCGTGTTAATAAAAAAGTAGTCGGGCCAACAATATATTATTCCCTATCATTTCCTCCTAAATATAAATGTTAATTGTGGAAAGATGTTGATAAATTTCCACAGCCTTTTGTGGAAAAAAGGGCCATTTCTACGAAATCATACTCTTTTTTACAGATAATAAAAAAGGAAATATTATTTGATTTTGCATGTCATACCTTCCGGTTGCGAATTGTCATGGCCCCGTGGTTTCTAATCCGTGAATAAAGAATGTATCTTTGCGTTCTAACCGATGATGCCTGCTTCCGGGAAAGGAAACGTTCTTGTATTTATTCATCTTATTTTCCTGGGTATGGCACATCAGCAATGGTATAATTTGCAGGATATGACGGATAAGTACAAATACGACAAACGCGGGGTTTCAGCGACTAAAGACGAAGTTCATGCCGCCATTAAGCATTTGGATAAAGGGCTTTACCCGAATGCTTTTTGTAAAATTCTTCCGGATGTAGCTGCTGGTGATCCGGCTTACTGCAATTTGATGCATGCCGATACGGCCGGTACCAAGACCAGCCTGGCTTATCTGTACTGGAAAGAAACGGGTGATCTGAGTGTCTGGGCTGGTATTGCTCAGGATGCTATTGTTATGAACCTTGACGATATGGCTTGTGTAGGTTGTACGGACCACATTTTGCTATCGTCGACGATTGGCCGAAATAAGAACCTGATAACCGGAGAAGTTATTGCTACCCTCATTCAAGCTACGTCCGATTTTGCGGACCGTATGCGTTCCTATGGGCTTCATATCCATTTGGCGGGAGGGGAGACTGCTGATGTTGGAGATATTGTACGAACCATTGACGTGGGGTACACTGCTTTTGGCCGTATGAAAAGCAGTGATGTTATTGAAAATAACTTGCAAGATGGTGATGTGATTGTTGGGCTCGCTTCTTACGGGCAGGCTAGCTATGAGTCTGATTACAATAGCGGAATGGGGAGCAACGGACTTACTTCGGCTCGCCATGATGTTTTTCATGCGGCTTATCGGGAGGCGTACCCGGACACGTTTGATCCCAATACGGATCCTGCTGTTACGTATTTGGGGCGCAAACAAGTAACCGATACCATCACGGTAGAAGGCCAAGCAATACCGGTTGGTAAATTGGTATTATCGCCTACGCGCACTTATATGCCTGTCCTCAAGCAGGTGATTGATGCATATCGGAAGGATTTGCACGGCATCATTCACAATACAGGTGGCGGGCAAACCAAAGTCAAATCATTTATGCAGGGCAAGCATGTCATCAAGGACAACCTGTTACCTATCCCTCCATTATTTGATTTGATTCAAACCGAGAGTGGTACCGGATGGAAAGAGATGTACCAGGTATTTAATATGGGCACGCGGCTGGAGTTTTATGTGCCTGAAGCAGTAGCACAAGGGATTATTGATATAGCAAGGGCTTTTCATATCGATGCGCAAGTGATCGGTCGGGTGGAAAAGGCCGATAAGAATCGGGTTACTATTGATGGTCTCTACGGAACGTTCTCCTATGAATAAGCGACTAACGCGGCAGCAGAAAGCGGATGCTATTGCGGATATATTAGAAGGGTTATATCCTGAAACGCCTGTACCCTTGCACCATAAGGATCCGTACACCTTGTTGATAGCCGTATTGCTGTCGGCTCAGTGTACGGATGAACGCGTAAACCGGATAACGCCAGCTCTTTTTGCGGCAGCTGATAACCCACATGATATGATCACTTTGGGGGTGCCAACGATTGAAAATATCATTCGTCCCTGCGGATTGGCACCCCGCAAGGCCAAAGCCATCGATGGGCTTTCGCATATACTTCTCGATACCTACGGGGGGGAGGTTCCTCAAACGCTGGAGGCGCTGGAATCCTTACCAGGGGTAGGGCATAAGACCGCTTCGGTCGTGGTGGCTCAAGCATTTGGGATTCCTGCTTTTCCGGTAGATACCCACATTCATCGATTAGCCAACCGCTGGACCCTGAGTACCGGAAAAAATGTTGAAAAAACAGAGAGAGACCTGAAAAAAGTATTTCCGCGAGAAAAATGGAATAAGCTGCATTTGCAGATTATTTTCTTTGGGCGTGCCTACTGCCCGGCGCGCGGTCATGATCCGAAGGCCTGCCCGATCTGCTCCATCTATGGCCGTAAAACCTTATTTAAGTAACCGTACTAGAATGGGAATCCAAGGCCAAAATTGAGATTAGCATCATCGAACCACCGGTCGATGGGATTCCAGTAGGTATCTTTCCTCCATTGGTAGGGGTAGCGTAGTTTCACCCCTAAGTCCAGCCGAAAGATAAAATAGGTAAGATCAAAGCGAAGACCAAAACCGGTACCCAGTGCGATTTGCTGGTAGAAAGGATCCAGTACATAGTCTTGCCCATCGTCATCAATGTATGATCCTCTCCGGATACGAAACTGAGACCCAGGCCGCGAAGGATCTTCTCTTAAGGTCCAAATATTTCCGGCATCCAGAAAGAATGCGCCATTCAGTCGCCAATAAATATTGAACCGATACTCCAAGCTCAAAGAGGCTTTGAGGTCACCTGCTTGATAAAAAAGCAAGGGGTTGGTGGTGTTGAGGGTCAGGGAGTCGATTAGGCCGCCGGGGCCCAGCTCACGAGCTGCCCACGCCCGAATATCATTGGGGCCACCACTATAAAATTGTTTGACATAAGGAACATCCGTACTGAATCCAATAGGGCGGGCAATACCCAGATTGATCCGGGCAGCGAGGCCATGCTTGGGACTAAACTCTGTCAAGTACCTAAAGTCCGTTTCCAGGCGGATATACTGGCTGAAGTCGGTGGTGCCGATGCGTAGGGTATCAGACTGGAGCGCAAAAGCATTGTAGATGGTATTGCCGAGCCATGCTTCTGTTCCTGCTGTTTCAAAATTAATACTAAAATAGGAGGAACGGCCAAATGCATCGGTTGGTTTATTGAACCTGTAATTGAACTCCCTAAACAACAGGCTGATAAATAACTGGTTACCAAAACTTCTTTCCAAAAACGGATTGGCATCCAGAAGCTCCTGGAACTGTGGTTTGACAGTCGGTTGGAAATAATCAAGCGCCAGGTGGGTAAGTATATACCGATTGCGCTGGTTAGGCTGCAAATCATAACCATAAGAAGCAGCAAACAGGTTGTACTGATAAAAGTCGAGCAAAAGGGTGTAGTTGTACGAAGCCGAGATGCGGGTACTGGCACGATCCACCAGCTGGTCGTAAAAACTGGTAGCGGCTGCTTTTTTTTCTTTCTGGAAAGGAAGCGTATGGATCAGCCTCCATATCCCGAGGTAGTCATTAAAGCGGGACAGGTACAAATCGGACTGCAGCCGCAGGTCGATGGTATTCCATAAACGATTATCATTGAGGTTAGGGTTAACCTCCACACCAGCGGATAAGTTGCTGATCAGCAATTCGGAGCCTTTTAGCAGATTGCGGTTGCTGATGCTAGGGCTAACGGCAATACCGATCAGGTTACCGATCCCCTGGTTGTTGGACCGGTTGGTGTAATTGAGCTCAAAGTCCACTCCTAGCTGCAATAATGGGCTAGGGGACAACTCCACCTTGAAGTGCAGCAGCCTGGGCACCAGCGGGTCTTCTTCCTGTTTGATCCGTACGAACCGAAAAGCACTAAGCTCACTCAATTGCCTATTGGTACGGTCGTACTGATCTTGTTGGTACAAAACACCAGTTTCCAGGAAGATGTTATCAATGATGACACTCGGTTTTATTTTTAATTCCCGGTTGGCCAGGTGGAAATAAATACCTTGAATCAGGGTGTCGATCAGGCTGTCCTGTGGTATTCTAATATCATAATCGGGGTATACATGGATTTCTCCTACTTGAAAAACTGGATGCACGGAATCCTGTTCGGGAGCAGCTACTTCCATATGTACCTCAGCCCGGTATTGATTAACGGTGGTATCGACTTCCAGGGGG
>JABSSK010000229.1 GCA_013214265.1 Saprospiraceae bacterium
CTGCCCGCTGGCACCTACACCTATTCGCTGATCGTGGATGACCAGCTTATCGATACCAAGCGGATGATACGGCAATTCTGATAAAAGAGCAGGTAGGGCAGGGTATACTTATGTTATTTCCTGCCTCACCTCTATCCAACCTAGCAGATAAAAACGCAGAGATAATCATTTAGTTAGAAATTATTGCGAACGTACTTTAATACCTTTTCCATTTCAACTTTTAATGGCCTCGAACTACCTAGGTAGTTATTAAGCATAAAACTAAAAATCAGCGTACGCCCGCTCTTGGTAACTAAATAACCACTCAGTGCATGTTTGTTACTTAGTGTGCCTGTTTTTGCAAAAATATAGGGCACCCCATCCGGGTTTCCGTACCAGTCTTTAATCGTTCCAGACTTACCACCAGCTGCCAGGACTCTAAACAAAAATGACTCTCCAAATTCATTGCGTAATTTCTCCAATAAGCAAACAATGGAACGAGGTGTAAATAAATTATATCTGGACAAACCTGAACCGTCGATCCATCGGGCCTCATCCGGTAAATCAGAGAGAATAGATCGTTTAATGGAATCAATAGCGGCACTGGCATCTAATGCTCCATCAAAGAGTTCATGAGATACACATAATAGTAATTGTTCAGCTAGAAAATTATCACTGTCTTTCATAAATTGTTGCAGTAAAGTATCCGGTACGTCTTCATACACTACGGTAAAAGAATCTGGAAGTATTTCACTTGCTGGCCAAACCATTACGGGTGATTTAAGGGTATCACTCAGCAGAACAGCCGTTTGGCGACTAGCATTATAGATAGGTATCTTCCGTACTGGATATAGCGTAGTATCTGCTGCCTGATTAAAAAAAAATCGATTATTGAATTCTTCCCGCATGAAAAAAGAACCTACATACAGGTCTAAATCAGGTTCATAGCGAAACGATTGCTGAAAATAATCTGGATACACAAAGAATCCCTCACCTGTACTGTCGGGAACAACCCGAATCAGATTGCCATAAACGGGCAGTGGTGACACCTCCGCTTGATAGCTGTAGTTGTAATCTGACCAAGACCAACCGGGGCCAAGGCGTTGGCCTCCAAAATTATCTGTGGAGTACCAGAGGCGCCCAGAGCTGTTACGGAGGGTATTCCATGCTTGCTGACCCTGTGATAGTGTGGGATGCAGCATCAGCGGGCTTCCAGTCCCCTGAATAATACGACCTTGGTCCACATCTGCATAACGTAAAGTAGGAATAGTCCGGCCACAGATTTTCAGGAACGCATAGAGGGTGAACAATTTAGTATTTGAGGCTGGTGTATAGTATTTGTCAGCATCTGAAGTGTACAACCAATTTTTTTCGTCCGGATCGTACAAGGCAAAGCCTGCATGGATTTTTGCGAAATGCGCATTCTCAATAACCAGATGATCCAAAGCCTTAGCTTTACTTTGTGTAATAGATTGAGCAATAGCATATCCGGACACAAACATCACCCCTAAGAGTAGGGCAATTTTTTTTACTTTAGGCGTTGCAAATGGCATGCAGATGAGTTGTAGTGGTGGTAAAAACTTTCCTGATTAAATTACAAAAAAGTCCCACTATGCGGAGCTTCTTTTTTCTTGTTCTATTGAATGTTCTGGTTCTACGCAGTCAAGGCCAGATCCCTTCTCTTGGTGCTTACCAAGCAGCTGCGGAATCCATTGTTTTATTGACCAACAAAAACGAGATCATTCCAATCGAGGGGCTAGATACCGTCCGGTTAGGAGTGATAAACTTCACAGGCAAGTCAATTCTATCTTTTCTGGAAACAGCGCAAAAATACACACCTCATGTGGAAGAGGTTCAACCGGTAACTCAAATGGGAAGGCAGCTAGCTCAGGAATGGGCTTCCCAACAGGCACAGAAATATGACCTTATCATACTGGCTATTCAGGACCAGCCCTATCAGGGTAGGCCATCGAATTTTATGTTTAAGCGTACTTCCATCAAGGAAATTATGAAGCGCGTGCAGGTACTTACCCTTTTATTTGATGCCAAGGACGGAATTAGGCAAATGCCAGAACTGGGGGACAGCGATGCCTTGCTCGTAGCCCCTTACGAAGGGTATGGACCTGCACTGGCTGCACAAGCTTTTTTTGGTGGGCATCAGGTCACCAACCACTTGGCCCAAACGCTACACCCACGATTTAAAAAAGGTGCAGGATTGTACCTCGACCAAACCCGACTAGGATATGCTCCACCTTTCATTGCTAATATGAATGAAAAGATCTTACAAGACAGCATATCATCCATTATACAGGAGGGTATCGACTCGATGGCCTATCCGGGTGCGCAGGTATTAGTGGCCCGGCATGGAAAAGTAATATATCACCAAGCCTTTGGGTTCCATACCTACGAAAAAAAACGTCTTGTTTTTCCGGAAGACGTCTACGACCTCGCCTCCGTTACTAAAGTAAGTTCTGGATTAGCGGCTTTGATGCGATGGTACGGCACAGGTAAGTTGGATCTTGACGCTCCGCTCAGCACCTACTTTGATGGTTTTGGAAAAAAGTCAAATAAGGACGAGCTTACTCTGCGTCATATTCTAGCACATAATGCCCAACTTCGCCCCTGGATTCCTTATTGGCAAGGAACCCTAAAAGAGAATGCCCGCTACCCTTGGCAAAAAGACTGGGACACCCAAAAGATTAACGATTATAACTTTCGTAAAAAAACATTCGCCCGCGTTGAAACACCCGACTTCTCAACTTATATTACCGATTCCCTATGGCTGCACCGGTCCTATCAGAAAGCCATTTATAAAGCTATTCGTAAATCCCCGCTGAACGAGAAGCCTGGTTATGTATACTCTGGCCTTTTCTTTTATCTATTGCCCGAAATAGTAGCTGATCTGTCACAACAGGATTACGAGACCTACCTCAAGCAAACGTTCTACAAACCGCTGGGTGCCTTTACCCTTACCTATAACCCGTTGCGGTATTTTGCGGAAGAGCAGATCATTCCTACCGAAAGAGATACCTTCTTTCGGATGCAACTTCTTCGAGGAACGGTGCACGATGAGGGTGCAGCTATGATGGGTGGTGTATCTGCAAATGCAGGATTATTTGCATCGGCCAATGATCTGGCCAAACTATGGCAGATGTATCTGAACCAAGGACAGTATGGGAACCGCCAGTACATATCGGCAAAAGCCCTCAACACGTTTACAGCTTGTGCGTTTTGCGAAAGCAATAATCATCGTGGACTGGGTTTTGACAAACCATTACTGAAATACGACCCCCAAAAAAGTACGGTAGCCGAAAAAGCTAGCCCCAACAGTTTTGGTCATAGTGGATATACTGGTACCTTTGTATGGGTTGACCCTGATGAAGATTTATTATTTATTTTTCTTTCGAACCGGGTATATCCAACCCGATTGAATCGAAAACTGTATACATTAGGAATTCGTCCGCGATTGCATGCAGCGCTTTATCGGGCAATACGCAATTAAATCGGAAATACCCCAAGCACAAGTATGAACCCAAAAAAGAGGCTTACTTTTGGTGCTTGCTTTTGATCAATTCAAGTTACTATGTTTTTATTGACGCTGTTCTTTTTGGTATCTATTCTTTTTTCGTTCCTCTGTTCCATCTGGGAAGCTGTGCTGCTTAGCATCACCCCGGCTTATATAAGCCAGCAAAAGCAAGCGAAAACTGCACTGGGAAGGGATTTGGAAGCCTTTAAAAAGGATATTGACCGCCCTTTATCCGCTATTTTAACACTCAATACCATTGCGCATACCGTAGGTGCCATTGGTGTAGGTGCGCAGGCTGGAAAGGTCTTTGTCAAAAATGAGCTAGATCTGGGTGTGATCGATTTAAGTTATGAATCTATTATTGCTGGCGTAATGACTCTAGCTATTTTAGTGCTTTCAGAAATTATTCCCAAAACCATAGGAGCTAATCTATGGCGCCAGCTGGCACCCTTCACCATACGCTCCTTGAAAATACTAATGATTATATTATCACCTTTTGTCTGGTTGAGCCAATTGATCACCAGTTCCCTCAAAAAAGACAAGGACAAAAGTGTATTTAGCCGAGCCGACTTCAAAGCACTTACCCATGCTGGTGAAGAAAGTGGAGCACTCGACCACAAAGAATCAGCCATCATTAAGAATCTGCTTCGATTTGAAGCTATTCAGGTAAAGAATATTATGACGCCCCGAACGGTGATGGTACTGGCTGATGAAGAAATGACGTTGCAGGGGTTTTACAACCAACATGAAAAACTTCGTTTTTCTCGTATTCCTATTTACCGGAATCAGCCCGATAATATTACCGGATTTTTCCTGAAAGATGACCTCTTAGAAAATCTGGTTAAGGACAATGATGAATGGCCACTCCATCAGATTCGTAAGGACATCATGGCCGTTAATCAGGATAAACCTTTACCGGAGCTATTTGATGCCCTAACGCAAAATCGGGCTCACATGGCTATTGTGGTTGACGATTTTGGTAGTCTGGTCGGTCTTGTCTCCATGGAAGATGTTTTTGAGACACTGCTTGGGCTCGAAATTGTGGACGAATCCGACGACGTAGCTGACTTGCAGGAACTGGCCCGAAAGCGCTGGGAAGAAAGAGCACGAAAGATTGGACTGGTTGAATAGCGCTGACCCAACCAAATCAGAGGGTTAGAACAGCTACTCGAATTTGCTCAGATCAGCCTTTCTCCGGCGGGGTCGATTCTCATCAAACTGATAGATCAACTCACCTAAGCGCTGCAAAAATGGAAAGCCGATACTGTCATACTCATAGATCCCATCATTAAAAACTTGATTGGCATTGGTATGAATAGTAGCAGCCAATAAAAATTCCGTTCCTGTTTCTGGATTCATTATGTAAGCGATATCCGTTAGGAAACCATACGCATCACCTACTTTGTTGAGCAGACGAACAGGTCCACCTTTCTGCCCTTTCTTCGACCCGTAATAGAGGAATTTTACATACGTATCCCATTGAGAAAACTCAGGGTAGGCGGGATACTCACTTTCCCGAGGCCACATTTGCATATACTGATAAAGGAAGCGGTAATCATCCTCGGTGAGTTCGAACCGTTGATGTGGTGCTACGGATTCCGGGAATAAAATCACCTTCAACATATCGTGTAAATCGGAAAGAGAGACGTAATTTTTGTAACGGAAATCAAAAGGCTCTGCCATTAATTTATCATCGCTATCCATATAACCCAAACCCCGAATCTGGTTACGAAGATTCAGTTTAGGATAGAAGGTACTGTATACTTCGTTTTGAAAATAGGCTAGTTCCCCATCGTGATACAAGGAGACTGGATTGGTGAGTCGATTCCCTATCGTGTCATACCCACTTACAGAAAGTCGATGGATAATACGGGTCTGGGTAAAGCCTTTTGCTTTGAGTGCTTTGTTCAAATAAGCTTGTCCTAAAAATTCATATAAGCGATTATAAGCATCATTATCACTAACCAGAAAAATCTTTTTAATATAATGTTCGATAGAAGCCAGCCTATTAGCTGAAGAAGCGTCCCCTAATACAGGTGTTTGTGGGGAAGTTACTGCACCGACCTGCATCTGATCGGCTCGATCCAGCCCTTTAATGCGCAATTGATTTAATTTTTCCAGCGCCATAGCTGCTGTGGGCATTTTAACGGTACTTGCCGGATAGAAATACAAGTTAGAGTCCAGACCAAAAGTATAGGTTTTAAACCCAGGAGTATTCATGCGGTCACGATCGATGCGGGTATATATAATCTGAACTTGATGATCCGGGTTGGTAGCAATGATCCTGAGGCTATCATCTTCAAGAATGATACGCTCTAGGGGATTTTCCTGGCTGATACCAAAAAAAGGTAGAAGTATACCCAACAATAATGCACATCTTTTCATATTCTATATTTGGTATTTAAAGTATAAATACCTGCTTATTTTTGAAAGTCCTATGCAGAATTCCTTTGAAATTGATCTTGCGGCTGGTACGGTTCATGTCCACCAATGGGGAACGGGCCCTGAAGTCATACTGGCGCTACATGGTTTTCGTCAGTCGGGCCTTGTTTTTGCAAAAACGCTCGCCCCCAGCTCTGATCGCTTTACTATAGTGGCACCTGACCTGCCTTTTCATGGGCGTACCGTTTGGGACCAACAGGAATACACTCCTCACGATCTGGAGCAGTTATGCTGGCAACTGATCAACAAAATGGGGGTTCAAAACTTCACCTTGGCGGGATTCAGCCTAGGTGGTCAATTAGCATGTGGATTAGCTATTCGGGGTACACTTCCTATTAATCGCTTAATTTTACTAGCCCCGGATACACCCGCTACCAAATGGGGATGGTTCACTTTTGGTATTCCATACGCATCCCGGAAAGCTTTGCAGCGTCTTTTTAATCGGATTGGTGATCAGTACAGATGGTTAGAACGCCTGTATCAGTTTCGGATACTTGATCGTTTTACTTATTATTTTTTACGGCGTAACCTAGCAGAAAAAGCAGGCCGAAACCAGTTATTTGGAACCTGGCGAGCACGAGGATATTTCCAGAGTACATTCCGTAATGTAGCCCAATTACCCATTCCAGTACATATTCATCTGGGGCAGGAAGACCCCTTAATTCCGGCGCAAAAAATTAAGCAAAAATGGAACATGCTCGATGTGAACCTGCATGCTACCGGCCATAATATACTACAAGATTTCTCATTCTAGACCTCTTGAAAAAGACTATTTTCGGAAACGAACACGCACTCCAGAATATACCGACATGGAATGGATGCGGTCGCGAGTTGGCCCCATACCTGCTGAGAAATAACCCAGATTATGTGCGTAGGTGGGCTGAATGAAGAGGCTGGTACGCTTGGAAAATATACGTTCAAGACCAAAACCCAGATTCAACGTTACAAAGCTATTATCACGGAAACTGCCGCCTTCAAACCAACCATAGCGATTGGCAAAAGAACTCTCCTCTCTTCGAGGCCTAGCAAAACCAGTAGGCAAATCCTGAGGAAATACACCATAGAAGTTGGTCTCGTAAGCCACCTGCAATGATGCACCAGCATTAGTGTAGGCACGCCAGCGATCGTCCATAAATACGCTATACTGTACGTATACCGGTAGGCTTAGTACATTAAGTTCTACAAAGTCAAACTTTTCGGCAGTATATCCACTATTAAAAAAACCACGTGTTACTAGGAGTGGGATCGGTTCGTAACGTACTGCAGTGTATCCGAAACCAGAACCTACCTCAAGTCGTCCCATTTCGAAACCCAAGTTTACACCTCCGCCGTAACCTAGCGTGTACCGATCAAAGCCTACGATACCAAGTGATTCATCAGGAGGTGTGATAACACGATTGTATACTGCACCACCGAACATACTTACGGTTAAGGCATTAGAGCTTTCAACCGAAGTTATATCCAGATCAATGATGGCATTGGCACCAACTCGATAAAGGTAGTTTGTTTTCTTATCGTTATTCAGAAAAGAGACTTCGACAAAGCCATCATGGTTGGTATTTCCTTTCCCTGGAACCGTACCTATCTCGGATAGACCACGATTAGAAACCAC
>JABSSK010000023.1:0-9342 GCA_013214265.1 Saprospiraceae bacterium
GTACTGGACGTCTGCGAAGCTGAAGCACTTTTATGCGAATCTTTTGAATGGTATGCCCCCAAACAACCAACAGGAGATATCCATATCTTATGGGCTAATACCTCTAATCCCGGCATCATGGATACCACCCGATATTATGAAGGGAACCAGTCCCTACTTCTACAAAAGGGTGTAGGAAATGAAAATCGATTATTTTTAGGTGGTCAAACTTCAGGACGTTATGCTTTACAATGGTCACAATTAACGCCTTATGGTCAGTCCGGGGCTTTTTCTCTGACCGATGATCAGGGCGACCCATTCTTTACTTGCATTCAAAATCGCAACGGCCGAAGAGGTGGGGAAGCTATGGTTGGCATCTTTGAGCACTTTTTTTCTTATCCTGAAGAGGTATGGCATACCTATCGCCTCGTTATTGATCTTGAGCTCAGGTTGATCGATGTTTATGTAAATGGTACATTAGCACTTGAAGGTTATCGCTTCCGCAAAAAAAGCCTCACCTATCTTTCATTTTTCTTACCCAATGCCTTTGGGCAAACCTGGGTTGACGCTATTTCCTTGCATCCCCTTGCCCCATTACAGACTGAAGTTCAGTTTGGTATTGATCTGGAAAGGCTGCCTTTTACTGACCATAAAGCAGCTTACATCGCTGGTAGTTTTACAGACTGGGTTCCGGTACAACTTGACCAAATAGAAAACCAAAAGTTTGGAAAATCATTTATCCTCCCTGCTGGGGATACCCTTGGGTTTATTTATCTAACAGCTGAAGGGGTAAGAGAACCGAATGAAGCTTTATTGGAATGTGGGTTATCCGATTCTATTGGTCAGCTAAACCGATTACTCGTCGTTGGCGCAGAAACTATGAATCTGGGATTCCCATGTTTTGGGTTTTGTTCCCCATGCTCTAATGTAACATCAACTAATAATTTAGGAACCAAATCCCAACCCCTACTGGCTGTTTATCCAAACCCGGCATCCAATGTGATACAAATAGAATGGGCAGGGCCTGTACCTATCGAAAAGTTACAACTCTGGTCCATCCAAGGGCAGATCATTCGTACATATGAAGTACCCAAAGATCAGATTTGGCTCAGCGGAATCCCTTCGGGAAGTTACTTGTTAAGGGCAATAGCAAAAAATCAGCAAACCACAGTTCGCATAATGGTTTTTTAACTCCTTTGTATTCCTTACTTTGGGCTCAAGATATAAACACATAAGTCTAATGTTCGAATACAAGACAGCCCCTTTTGGTCAGTTTGAATACCATATTCTTGAGCACAAACAGGGTGGCCAGCGCCTCACATTCGTACCGTCGTATGGCGGATGTATCTTGGATATACAAATCGACCACACGTCAATAATCGATGGATATACTACTCCTGTGGAACTTAATATTAATCGTTGGGGGAAAAGTGGTCTTTTATTTCCATTCCCCAATCGATTAAAGGATGGTCAATATAAATGGAATGGTAAGACCTATCAGTTTCCTATCAATGAAACCACAACCGGAACAGCATTACATGGATTTGGTATGGACAAGCCTTTTACTGTATTAAGCGTGCATACTGAAGAGGATCAAAGTCGGGTGGCTCTACAGTACAGTTATGATGGCAAATTGGAAGCATACCCTTTCCCTTTCAATCTACAGATCGACTATATTCTGTCGCTGAAAGACGGGCTTAGGGTGGAATATAGATGCTGGAACACAGGAGTGGAAACCTTACCTTGGGGATTTGGCTGGCACCCTTATTTCAGTGTAAGCAAAACCATAGAAACAAGTCGACTAACAACCCCCCCTATAATGATGGTGGGTGTGAACGAACACATGATTCCCACTGGAAAAAAGTATGTGTTCTCAGAATTTACAACAACCAAAACGATCGGCCCTACCATCCTGGACAACTGCTTCGCTTTTACTGAAGCTGATTCCAACTTATTTAAAATATCACTGACAGGAGAAAAGGGTGCCTTAACGTATTGGCAAGAAAATATGCCATTCGTCCAACTATTCACTCCTCCCGACCGAAAAAGCTTAGCCATCGAGCCTATGACATGCAATGTTGATGCTTTTAACAACATGGAGGGCCTCATCACATTGGAGCCGGGGGATGTAGCCAAAGGGGCTTTTGGCGTACAGTTCAAGTCATAAATAAATGCCTTTCACGCTATGGATTTGCGTTGTACCGACTTGCCTCAATGCATCAGGCTAAAGTCACCCGTAATCGTTTTTTCTTCCCCATTAGTTAGTCGGTATGACAATCGGTAGATAAAAACGCCTGAATTAAGTGTTTTACCATTAAACGTACCATCCCATCCCAACATATCCTGATTCGGTAAAAAATTCTCTAAATGAAATACCTGCGTACCCCACCGATTATAAACCTCCATAAGAAGTATTTCTTCGACCTGCCTAACATCACCAAAAATAACCAGTCGATCATTCATCTGATCTCCATTGGGGGAAAAAGCAGTAGGGACATAAATGGCTGCTTGCCGATCTAGATCAATATCCACACTAATAACATCTGTACATCCAAAAACATCATCGATCCGCAAGTTTAGTTTTACAGGGTTAAGGGCGTGAATCTCGGGCTGAAGGCAATCCGAACAGGACAACTGATCGGCTGGGAACCACTCGACTGTTTCAATCAGGTTTTCAGGGATATAAAGTTCTGGAACCAACGTATACTTTTCGCCTAATTCCAGTTTAATACGATCAGGTAAGGCCGCCATTTCTTCCGTAAATGCAGGCATAACAAAGTCTTGCTGCAAAGTACATCCCGCAGCGTCTTCAATCAATAAGTTATAAGCTTTTCCAGCCACCAATTGATAAAAGATAGAGTTATCCAGAAATGGGCTATTGTCAATTGGGTAATAGTATGGTGGGGTGCCACCAGAAGCGGAAAATACTGGGCGATTACCTCCAATTTCCCGGCAGCTTATACTAACAGGTTGTAGTATTGGCGGTTCTTCCAGGGTTTGACTTACCTCAATTTCACAATTATTTGCATCGGTAACAGTACACCGGTAAAGGTCTGCCACCAACCCTTGTGGAGCAGGTGTATCCGGGACACCGTTATTCCACCTGAATGTGTAAGGCGCAGTACCCCCAGCAACACTTACCGATATTTCACCATCATTAAATCCATAACAAGAAGGAGACGTGGTTTTAACTAGTGTCTGTAACCGGAAGAATCTAAGTTCCGCTTCCCCGAGAACCTGCCCTGAACATACATCGTCATAAAAGTCCAGAATTTGGATTTTCCCTTCATGACCCACTTCGAGTGGGTAATTGGTCTCCCAGTTTTCAATTACTGAAACAGGAGGAAGCGTATCAACTTGATATGTAAACCCAAAAGGTGGTGTTCCAGAAAATGCTAAATTGAAAATTCCTGTTTCACCAAGGCATACACTTTTTAGTTCATTAGGCATTCTCAATTCTGGCGCTTCTCGAAGTCTGATCCATACACTATCCTCCAGCGTTCTTCCACAATTATCCGTAATGGTATACGACCATGCTTTATCCATATCTGGCTGAATATTCAATACGGAATCTGTAGAGCCATCTTCCCATTTATATGTATACCCGGGTACGCCACCCCATGGCCGTAGGGCCAACTCAAACCATTCCCCCTGACAGATCATTCTGTCATACAATCCGGATTCCATCGCAGGCGGATCCTCAATGTACAAGCGAGCCGTATCACTAATACAGGCACAAGGAAAATCCAACTCTAGGAATAGGGTTTCCATACCTTCATTATTGCTGTCAATCAGAACATCAACCGGAATATCTACATAGGGCATTCCGGCAGGGATAGTGGCAATTTCCGGCAGAGGCAAAAAATCTTCATACACTTCAGCTGTACTACTTAATGATACTTTCAGACCAATAGAAATACTGTCGGTAAGGTCGGTAGGGTCGAGTCGATTTAACCTGAAGAATCCATAGTCACACCCTTCTGGTATAGTATCAGATCCACTACTTCCCAATGCTTGTAAATTAACTTCACCTCCGATATTAAAGCTTTCTGCTTCTAAAAAGACAGCTGAATCGTAGTGAGGGTCACTAACATCCGCTACGACCAGACGCAAATGATAGGTTTCGCAAGGTATTAGCCTTAATGTGGCCGTCAGTACCTGTGTAAAACCATCGTACTCAATCTGTTGTCGCACTGGATTGTCCGGATCATATGCTATACCACAGTTTTCTGAATCGGTACGATTGGTATTATTAATATAATAGCTGCTGTTAGCAACATGGTTAACTGTGTTGATCGATACATAGTCCGAGGTACCTGGAATAAGGGCTACATTATCCGATTGATTTGTGAACGCCCCTTCAATTCCGGGACCACTGACAAAGAAACCAAAAACGTCATTAAATATTTTACCGACAAACTCACAGTATTCTTCGGAAGCAAAAACATACCGGAAGGTTACTACACTATCCAGGGGTACAAAATCAAACTCTAAGGCTACTGCATCTCGGATGGGCGCATCCGTGAGCAAGTTGAGGTCTTGATCACCATTATTGGTTCTGAAATTACCACTTTCTTTACCCGACGAATTGGGGCCTTCAGCACTATTGATGGGGCCGGTTGCCAAAATAATGCCTCGGTCAATGCCCATTACGTCATTCCCTCCCTCAAAAAACCCAATCCCTTTTTCATGACCTGTATAGGTAATATTAAAGATATTTTTGCAGGCCCCTCCTACAAAAATATCTTGAACTAGGCTTTCAACAGAATATTCCAAGCTTGTTTCTATGCCACTTTGTTCGGATGAATCCGAGAGTCGGCTGTTGGGAAGTGCCCCCCATAACAGTAGTACAATAGATAAGAGTCCCGAATTAAGGTACATACCATATATATTGGTCATTTTGAAGACGAAGGGACGCATATCACTTCTTTTACAAGGCCTGTTGATTTTAATAGGTGGGGTAAACAAGCAATTATGTAAAGAGTTGTGAACGCTTCTCGTGATGAAATTAGTACTTTTATAGCAGAACTAAAAGGTAACAACCCAGATAAGCGTAAAATGCAATGCAACACGCATTTCCCTTATCTACACTTTCCTTATGTTACTTTATTTTCTACCTTACGGGCATAACTTGGTTTTCTAGAAGAGTTATATCTAATATCCTTTAGCCAAAAATCAATATTGGTTATACTCATTACTAGCTAACCTTGTTGCATATTAACCCTTCATCTATAACAAACTCGGACTTTTACCGTATATTTACCAGTAGATTTTAAATAAATTCTACCCCCCACACGTTCTGGCCAATCCGCCAGTGTGAATAAACAGCTTTGAGTAAAAAAATTCCGGCTATCATCTTCCGGCTTTAAGGTTAGTAATAAACCTTTTAAGCCAGACGAGACTATTTGTTCTACAAACAAACATGTAACCCTTTTGGCCTTAGTCAAAAGCAGAGCATTATTTGAATTCAACTTGATCATCAAATAGGACCCTATGAGACCTAGCTGTTACTTAGCCTTCTTGTTAATTTTACTGGCTGCAAGCCCTTTATTTTCCCAGCAAGTTCGTGAATGCGGAGGTCGGGAAACTATTCGCATTTACAATGGAGATGCAGACCAGATTACTTGTGCTGAAGACACTACTGGTGTAATTGAATTCCGGGTTTCATCATTCGCAACGCCATTCGTGATTGCAGTTACCAATACGGACAACATCATTCAAGCCATCAGCATGAATAACAAAGTTGATTTCTCAGCTTTGGGCCCTGGCCGTTATCGTGTGTATGGTTTGTTTTTTAAAGGTAATTTATTAGCCAAACCGGGTACAGCAATTGACACCGATATACTTTCCGATTATTGTTACGGCTTATCCACTAATTTTGTAGAAATAAATACACAAGAACCGGATGCAGGTATAATAACAGACTTGGATGGATCTGCACAACATTTCATTTGCCCAGATGATCAAGCGGATTTGGTTCCTTTCCAGCGCAGCGGAATGGGAGGTGAATTCACCTATGTTATCACAGACACAAATCAGGTGGTAGCGGCATTAACCCAAGAAGATAGTTTTGATTTCAATACCCTGAATTTGACAGAATACCGAGTATATGGCGTCGCTTATATTGGTAATTTATTGTTGTCAATAGGCGATACACTTTCTCAAAATGATTTGTTGTCAGACGGTTGCTTTGACCTTTCTGATAACTTTTTATCGGTTTTGGAAGTGGCGCCTAATGCTGGCATGGTCCAACTCACCAATGGTACGACCAGCACTTTGCTTTGCCCTAGTGATGCATTTGAACTAACGTTTGAAGCGGTTGGTACCTCCCCTACTCCATTTACTTTTGTGCTCACTGATGAGCAAGATATCATTCTAGAAGTACTGGATGGCAATACAACTACTTTTGCGGATTTAACCCCTGCCGTTTATCGTATCTATGGTGTATCCTACATCGGGAATCCCAATATTAATATTGGTGACACCTTGACCAGTGAAATACTTAGCGACGACTGTTTTGCCATATCACAGAATGCAGTTGACATTACGATCCAGTTGGTAGATGGTGCGCAGGTAAGTCTGGAGGACGGCAGTCGTATGACTGAAGTGTGCGTAATGGATGGTGAATCAGACGAATTAATATTCATTAATAACACTACAGCTACAAGTGCCAACTATGCCTATATCATTACCAATGAGAACGATGAAATTATTTTACCGCTAATTGGTGACCGCATAGACTTTGATGTAGATCTAATAACCGGTGTGAATCGGGTCTGGGGACTTTCTTATACTGGTAACCTAAACTTATCTTCCGGACAGGATATAACTTCCGGCGTACTATCGGATGCATGTTATTCCTTGTCATCAACCTTTGTCACTATTGTAAAATCTTTAGTGGTAGGAGGTAATGTTAGTCTTACGGATAGCACTACAGCCACAGCAATTTGTCCGGAGGGTCGGCTCGACACCATTCATTTTCTTACAACAGGAACCAGCACCGAGTCCTACGGATATGCCGCAGTGGGACCTGATGGTGTGGTTGTTTTAGTTTCTGACACTTCCTTTATGGCTCTTGGCACCCTTGCTGTGGACACCCTTGATATTTATGGGTTAGCCTTTACCGGTAGCCTGAATATGGTTGAAGGGGCATTACTCAACGAAGCTATCTTTAGCGATGGATGCTTTGCCATTTCCCAAAACGCCATTCGCGTAACCACTGAAAGGCCAGAAAACGGAGTTCTGACCACTATTGGAGGCTCCACAGATACACTGGTTTGTCCCCAAGCTGGTCAGCCTATCATTAACCTATTAGCCCCAGATGCATTGGGAGGAGAGCTAATTACGATTCTGACCGATACCAATGATATCATCCAAGGGTTTAGCCCTGGATTATCTGTGTCTTTGCCCTCCGATTTACCCGAAGGTAGCTACCAACTTTGGTCAGCTAATTACACCGGTAACCTGCAACTTGCAGAAGGTCTATCGTTAGCAGAGACCTCTGTATCTGATGATTGCTATGCCCTTAGCACCAATTCGGTGAGCATCAAATGGGAGGTACCTTTTGCAGGATCCTTAATACTGAGTGACAACTCTAACAGCGCTATATTCTGCCCTCAAAACGGTAATGCTGATTCTTTGAGCTGGACAGCCCCCGAGGCAAATAGAGGGAGTCTAGTATACTTACTTACAGATACCCTAAATCAAATTATACACATTTTAGAAAGCCCAGTCCTGGATGGTGATACCCTAGAGTTGGGGTCATACCGGATTCATGGGTTAGCATATACAGGCAACTTACTGGCTACCATCGGCCAGAATGCCGGCTCTGCATCTTTGAGTGATGGCTGTTATCAACTGAGCACTTCTTTCATAACCTTAGATGCCATCCAACCTAATGGCGGAGAAATAAGCCTATCAGAAGGTAATGGTATTTTTTGCAGTGGTGATGGCACTCCAGACATTTTATCTTTTACTGTACTTGGACAAGAAGAGCAAGCCAACTATACTTTTTTGGTGACAGATATGGAAAGTACTTTCCTGTTTGACCTAGGCGATAGTACATCCTACGATTTTGAATCTATTCTGGGAGGTCAACTCAATATTTACGGCTTATCTTACACAGGAGAACTTTCCGTACAAGTAGGAGATACAGTAACCTCAACTGCTTTGACAACGGACTGTTTTAGCTTATCATCGAATAGTATTCAGGTTGATCGACAAGAAGTTGATGGAGGAAGCGTAAGTACACTGGATGGTAGAACTACAGCTTTTGTTTGTGCCGGTGACGGCAATCCAGACGTATTAGAATTTGCAAATACAGGGCTAAGCGATGGTTCCAATTATCAGTATGTGATCACAACTAATACGGATATAGTAGTGAATGTGCTTTCAGGCAATTCCCTTGATTTTGAAAATACAGGTTTTAGTGAACTCCGAATCTGGGGCGTTTCCTATGCAGGTAATTTATCTAACTCCATTAGCGGCAATATCCATGATGTTATTTTTTCCGATGCCTGCTATGAATTATCAGATAACTTCTTGACAATCAATCGGGACCAACCCGAAAACAGTCGAATTTCTGATTTGACCGGCCAAACAGATGTAATCTTTTGTCCGGGTCCTGATGGCGACCAGTTGGAACTTTTCCAAACCAGCACCTCCCTATCCGGATATTTCTATGCTATTATGGATCAGTCTAATTCCATTATTGAGATTACGGAAGACGATGTCATTGACATGGAAAACTATGCAGTTGGTGATTATCAGATCATTGGGGTATCGTATACCGGACGGATACTAGTTGCTCCTCAGGATACGATCGATCCGGATACAACATCTTTTAGCGACGATTGCTTTGTCGTAAGTGATAACATTATGACACTTCGCAAAGGAGGTGAAGTGGACGGTAAAAGTTTGAACACAATATCGGGGATGTCCACTTTCTACACGTGTCCGGGAGATTCAATTGGAGATCCATTAGTGGTCTTGGTACCCACGGATACCTTATCCGCAGATTATAGAATAGTTATTACCGATGAGCATAATAGCTTATTCTTCCCTTTCGTTTTGAATCCCGTCATTGATTTCAACCCTGCTGATCCGGGTATCTACCGGATATATGGTATTTCTTATACTGGTGAATATACGCCCCAGTTTGGTGCAGATTTGTTCAACAGTGATATTTCTTCTGAGTGCTACGAGCCATCATCCAATTTTATTGAAGTGTTTAACTTTAGGCCCGAAGAAAGCTTAATCAGCACCAGCAGTGGCATTACCGAAGTTAATATGGTTTCGGATATGCAGGAAGTTGTTACCTTCAGGCAGCAGGGTGCACAATCAGGACTACCTTATCGTTATATT
>JABSSK010000023.1:9352-22550 GCA_013214265.1 Saprospiraceae bacterium
GATAGTTTGTTTAGAGCCGATCAGCTTTCGGTTGGTAATTACCGGGTTTGGGGTGTAAATCATGCTGGCATGCTGACTGCAGAGACCGGAATACAAGCAGATTCTGACCCCTTAGCGGATAACTGCTTTGTATTATCAGGTAATTTTATCAGTCTTAATATTGAAAATCCTGCTCCACGTGCATTCGATATATCCTCCTCAGCTAGGAAATTGGGCTTACATCCCAACCCGGCTCTAGACAGGTTGGCGGTTACTTTTGAATTAAAACAACCAGAGTTGCTGCAGGATAATGTACGTTTGCAAGTATTGAACACATCAGGAACCGTTATGATCGATCGTGAAATCAGTATTATAATGGGGCATAACCAAATTGAAATAAATATTGCTAACCTCCAACAAGGAATGTACCTGATACGACTAACAAATGGAGGAGTTCTGGTACAATCCCGCTTCTTAAAGATTAATCCATAGTACACCCAAAAAAGCCGTAAGCACCATTAGTAGCTGCTTACGGCTTTTTAATTAAAAGAGCCGATCGTTCTAGTCTTAGAATGATCGGCTCTTTTATTGCTTAGTAGGTGTAAGGTCTCTTTCTTAGTTAGAAATGCGCTTACGCTCTTTGATTCTTGCTTTTTTACCAACAAGATCACGCAGGTAGTACAATTTAGCGCGACGTACTTTACCACGCTTAAGCACTTTAACACCCACAATATTAGGAGAACTATAAGGGAAAATACGCTCAACACCAATACCATTTGATACTTTACGTACTGTAAAAGTGCGTGTACCTTCGTGTCCTTTCATTTGGATTACATCACCGCGGAAATCCTGTATCCGCTGCTTGTCACCCTCTACAATTCGATAGCTTACTACGACATTATCACCAGGGCGAAAAGCGGGAAAGTCTTTCTTTTCCGATAGCTGCTCGTGGACAAAATTTATTGCATCCATCTGTCTAAGATTTAAAATCTGTTTTATACGTCTTCAATTAGCCGTGCAAAGGTAAGTTATTTTATTAAAAATGCCAAGATAATCTAAAAAGCATATGGATTAATCGCCATGGTAGAACCCTAACGGATTAGAGTAGCAAACTGCTTAAGTTCAAAAGACTTTCCTCGCGGATCCTCGAAAGTAACCAGTACGACATAGACCCCTGCCGGAGCATCTTGCCCATTGTTAAATGAACGGCCATTCCATCCCCGCTCGGGATCATTCGATTCAAAAACTTTTTGACCCCAGCGGTTCCAAATACTCATGACATAGTTTTCAGCACCTTTCATTATGCCAACGCCACGATATTCATCGTTAACAGCATCGGCATTAGGACTAAAAGCATTGGGCAGAAAAAATCGCACCTCAGGCCTTACATCTACAATACGAGCAAACGTATCTATGCAACCAGAAGGATGTGTAACCGTCTGAATAACTTGATACATACCTGTATCCGGAAAAGAAAACACAGGATTGCGTTCGATCGAACTACCTGCCCCACCAAAATCCCAGGACCAACTAATAGCATCCGATGACTCATCTTGAAAAACGACTCTCGGGTCAATATTTGTAGGTACTTCTGGAGCATATGAAAAACCAGCTGTCGGAGAAGGTAGAACCCGAATCAAATCAGCAAAAGTAGTATCCGTAGTACATCCAATTGGGGAAGTAATAGAAACGTCAACCGTATATAAGCCTTCCTCGGTATATACATAAGAAGGACTGATAGCGTCGCTCCGACCTCCATCGCCAAAACGCCAATCGATATCATAAGTCTCATCAATTGGAAAAGATAAGTTATCAAAAAAGACACCTAGCGGTTGACAACCATCAAAGGAACTGGGAGAGACCACAATTAAATTGGGCACCGGGAAATAGTTGACCTCCTTAATTTCAGTAGCTTCACATTGATTTGTATCTCTTACGGTTAAGGCCGCCGGAATGACTCCTGGTTGACGATATAGATGCTCCGGATTTCTTACATCCGCTGAATTACCATCACCAAAATCCCAAACCCAAGATGATATTTCACCGCTTCCGCTCTCCGATAAATCCGTAAATATCACTGGATTTGCATCACACGTATCATATTCGAACATAAAATCAGCCTCGATATCCGGAAATATATTTACTGTAATAAAAGCGGTGTCTCCACATTCTGTGCCTGGATTCAGCATAAGCGTTCCGTTGTATTTGCCAATCCCAGGGAACGAAATAGTTGGTTCCCACAACTGAGAAGTAACAGAGGCTCCAGCTATATCAAATGACCATTGGTAATCCCGAATAAAACGCTCCTGAAAACTTTCATTCACAAAGGAAATATCAGTTACACCACAAGAATTGACCTGATATTCCTGATCGCTAATTTGCAAATCCTCGCGTATATCAGCAACCACCTGGGGATCACAACTAGCTACATTAAACTGGAAATCACGGTACGTCTTACTTAGTAGTATCCCATTCCTAAATTCACTTACACAAACGCCTACCACAAACTGCCCCTGAATCTGTGGGGTACCGGTAATACGGCCAGTGTTCGGGTCGATCCTTACCGTAGGGTTTCCAGCTAAGGGTGCATCAAATGAATAGGCAGGTGCCCGAAATGTAACCTCTCGATAAGGCGGAGGACAACCGGGCTGGGGTGCGGCACCCTGACAGGAAATCAGCACGGGGGTAGGTGAAATCGCTGGCTCTCCTCCATCTAATGGCGCACAAAATTCGTATACTAACTGATCCCCATCTGCATCGGTAGCGCCATGATCAAAACTCAAAGGCTCATCAGCACATATAACAATAGGCGGAAATTGCTTGAAGGTAGGACTGGAATTACATGCTTGCTGTGCTTCTGGAGTCAGTTCTACGGTATATGTAGCGCCTTGGTCACCAGGAAAAATAAGATTGGAAATCGTTACATTCCGGCAACATCGTTGATACGTAATGTGATAGGACTGGTCGCTAACGGGTAACTCCATCACCCACTGATACACACCTTCTTCCACCCGTACATTGGGCGGAATTAAACAAGGATAATCCGGTACATCAACCACATTAATAGGCACCTGAAGTGGTACCCGTACCGTAGCAAACACCGAATTCTGATTTAAGCCGACACATCCCGCAGGTGGACAGCGATAAACCCCTATGACGACTTCTTCGTCCAGATTGGCTCCTCCAGCACTATTTCCATCTCTGTAGACTTTCATAGTAAACCGATAGCGCCCCAAACCAAGGCACTCGTAGGTAATACCTCCTCCAACAATATGCCGGGCTTCAGCAACTTCACCAACCAGTAAAAACAAAAAGATAATCGGGAGCAGTCTTCTAATCATAGTATTCATAATCTTTTTTGCCGAAAGGCTATCTGATCAAATTTACGAGACCTTTCTTTTGTATCGACTCCCCTTCGGGTCCTAAAAAAGTCATATAATATACATAACTACCTTGTGGAAGGGGCTCACCTGTCGTTTGATGGGTTCCATCCCATCCAATATCAGGGTCTTGGCTGAAAAACACCTGATCTCCCCATCTACTAAATACAGCAAATTCAAAATCTTGCAGGCCACCACCCGGACCAAAACCTCGAAAAACATCATTCTGACCGTCATTATTTGGAGAAAAAGCATTGGGAACATAATATGCAACTACTGGAATAACGGTTATTAATTGACTGAGGGTATCGGTACATCCATTAGAACTACCCACGGTCAGTTCAACCCGATAGCTGACTTCTCCTTGTAAAGTGTATGTCGGATCCACTTCCTGAGACGTTCCCAGCCCATCAAAATCCCAAAGAAAAGTATCCCCCCCATTACTGATATTCGAGAACATTAGGGTTGGCTCCAAAGTTGTGGGCGGATCGGGACTATACGAAAAACCAGCTACTGGTGCTTGCCTTACCATAATGGGAGTGCTAGCCTGCCCTACTAAAAAACAACCATTAGGTGCATCAATACGAACGGAAGGTGTGTAACTGCCTGGCTGGTAGCTGAACATTGGCGAAAAATCATCCGATGAACGACCATCATCCAAGTTCCAATTGATCGTATAGTCAGGAGATAACTGGCCAATATCCAAACTTAAAGTTACTAACTCAGGAAGGCACACATCAGCGGGTGTTGCCGTTACATTAGCCGACGTAGCCAAGGGGAAAAAATCAACCATTAACCTTGTGGTATCCGCACAGCCGCTATCATCGGTAATGGCCAATGACACTTCTCGAGAGCCTGGGCTCGTATACTGATGCGTAGGAAGAAGTTCACTACTTGAATAACCCACGCCAAATTGCCAATTATAAACAGGATTACTTCCTTCTGACGACTCATTGATAAATGTAATAGGTTGGTCTGTACATCCGGGATCATTAAAAGAAAAACCCGATGACAGTCCTGATAGGACATTTACAGAAACCTGAGCGGAATCCATACACCCTGTAGATGTTGATACTAAAAACTGACCTACATAAGTTCCTGCTGCCGGAAAACCAACGGTTGGGCTCCATTCTGTATATGTTTCTGTCATACCATTAACATCAAATGACCACCTAAAATCTGTTACATTTTCTTGACCTTGACTTTGGTTTTCAATAAAAATATTACCTGCACTACAAGCATTCAAAATAAATACACCATCAGGAGATATCTCGTCACTAACCATATTAATGGTAATTGGACGCTCACATACAGTAACCAAGAATTGAAAATCTCGACGAACTTCAGAAAGCAATACATTATTATCGTCAAATTCTGAAACACAAACAGTTACTACAAATTGTCCCGTTTGCATAGGCACCCCTGTTATCCGTCCGGTATTCAAATCAATTTGAAAATTGGACGCTACGCCAAGTGGTGTATTGGCTGAATAGGTTGGCGTTATAAACGATACTTCCTGAAAAGGAGGTGCTGCGTCAGGATCCGGTGCGATTCCATCCTCGGCACCGGGGGTTTGATTATTGGCTCCCCCACCCAAAAATGGGCTACAAAAGGTATATTCCATCCGGTGACCATCGGCATCAGTCGCGGAATGATCAAAAGCAAAGTCTTCTCCCGCACAAATGATAAACGGTGGGAAGGCTGTAAATACTGGGCTACTGTTCTGAGCTTGCTGGGCCTCCGGAGTGATGTCCACTGTATACGTCGCACCAGATGTCCCCGGATCATTAATATTGGTTAGTGCTTCATTCCGGCAGCACCGCTGATAGACAAGGTGGTATGGATCACTCACTATGGGAAGATCGATTTCAATAAATACATATAGACCTTCCTCAACACACACTTCCGGGGGTACCAGAACACAGGCATTCCCTGGGTTCGGGTTGACAGAATTTACGGTCGGTGCTTCTAAATACTGTGTCCGCAGAAAAGTACTTCCCTGATAAATACTTACGGAAGCAGTAGTTGTAGCCCCCGGAGCAGAATCAAATAAGTCACCTGACCCCAAACAATCACGGTAAATTTTCATGTATACCTGATACCTTAACACGGAGGGGTCGCCATCGGAAGGTCCTAGGCATTCGTAATAAATTTCACCGCCAATAATATGCTTCGCCTTTACGGAATAGCTATTCAATAAAAAAATGAAGCATAGCCCTAATGTGTATTTGAATCCTTTCACAAGATTTTTTTTGGGAAAAACGAAAAAAAAAGGGAGTTGCGTACAGCGAAACTCAGTATTAAGGAATCTAATATAGTATACAAACAAAAAAGTCTGATTAACTCTGTCCGACAGAAAGGCATTTTATCATGATTATCCCAGGTACATATGACAACTTCATTTACGAACACACCCTATTTATCTTCGAATCACTCATCATTTATTGCAGCCAAAGCGCTTCAGGCGGATAAGGTCGTTTTAGTTTCAACGGATACTGTTTGGTCCATTACTTGTGCTGTACACAGTTACGAAGCAGTTGCCCGATTAGAAATGATGGGCCGCAAAGACCTTACACCAGAAATACTGTTCTCTTCGGTTCATCAGGTGAAAGCATTTATTCCACGTTTACATCCACGATTAGAAAATCTTCTCATGGTCCATCAACGGCCATTGACGCTGCTTATTGATAACCCAGATCAATTTCCTGGTGGTGGCGCGTACGGGCAAAATAAAATAGCCATTCGCGTGGTGCAGAATGAATATACTCAGCAACTTATTGATCAAGTAGATGCACCTCTTTACAGCATCCCTGCCCATACCGCTGAAGGTGCTATTGCTGGACACTTTGGCCAAATTAGCTCAGATGTTTTAGCCTATGTGGATTTTGTGGATAAATACCGACAGATCGATACGACCCCAAATACATTATCGGTGATGGCAACAATGAATGAAAACGAAGAACTTGATTTCTTGCGTTCTTAATCCTTGAATATATAACTTTGGGTAAGCGAACTGGGCTTCGACAACAATTCAAATGCTTTCTGTACCATGGCATCTTCTTGCTGGACTACAGCGTAGTAACCATCGTCGCCAAAAAGCTTCATAGCTATCCGTGCTTTGATATAACGATTAATATCGACTCGGTGGACTGATATTTCTTCTGATGTAGCTACCTCTTCAGCTTCCTTTAGGAAGCTCTGCACGAGGTCAGCTGGCACTTGGTAAGATGTAACAAAACGGTCAAACGTCCATTTTTGGGGAAGATCATGCTTTTCAAAATATCGAAAAACAGCTCGTGGAATCCTATCTCTGATAGCGATAAAGGAAGCAGTCATTAAAGACGTATCCAAAGGAATAAACACATCAGGAATGATTCCGCCGCCACCATAAACGATTCTTCCAGATGAGGTATAATACCGAGTAGAATCATCAACTGGTATCTTATTCTCAGCAAACAACTCTCCACTTTCAAACCGATCCTGAAAATCACTATTGTAATTTTCCAGATCATCATAAGATTTTTGAATAGATCGCCCACTAGGTGTGAAGTATCTGGCTACGGTTAATCGCAGTGCCGACCCATCATTTAATCGGTATTGTTCCTGAACCAGTCCTTTTCCAAAGGAGCGCCGCCCAATGATGACTCCCCTATCCTGGTCCTGAATAGCACCGGCTAGTATTTCAGAGGCAGAAGCACTTCCTTCATCAATCAGTACCACAATATCATCTAAGAAGAAAAAAGAACGTCCAGTCGACTCATAATCTGATCGGTTGACTGCTCGCCCTTCCGTATATACCAATAAGGCTCCATTATTCTGAAAAATCTGGCTCAGTATATTCGTTGCTTTCTGTAAATACCCTCCCGGATTTTGACGCAAATCAATGACCAAGTCCTCCATCCCCTCTTCATCGATCATGTCTTCGATGGCATCCACAAACTCCCGATCTGTTGTAGAAGTAAATCGTGAGATTCTCACGTACCCTGTGGTTTCCGAAAGCATATATGAAACATCGACACTTTCCAATGGAATTTCATCACGGGTAAGTGTAAATTTCAGGAATTTGGAACTCTGCCCGCGTTTAACACTGATCGTTACTGAAGTACCCTTTTTTCCTTTAAACAGGTCAATTATATCTGAATTCTTAAGGCCTCGGCCAGCAATGCTAGAGTCTTCAACTTCTACAATCCTATCTCCTGCTAAAATACCCACCAACTCAGCTGGCCCACCTGCAATTGGGTTCACAACGACTACGGTATCATCAACCATCATAAACTCCACGCCGATACCCTCAAAGTTTCCTTCAAGCTTTTCAGTTACCCGCCGTAACTCTTCCTTAGAAATATAGGAAGAGTGCGGGTCAAGCTGTTGCAAAATCGTTTCGATGGCTTCATCAATCAATTCGGTACGATCGACAGAATCTACATATCTGGCTTCGATGTAGCGCAGCATCTCCTCAATTTTACCTTCTCCCGTATAGTTATCACTCTGCTCTGGAATGGTTTCTAAAACAACAGCAGGTCGACCATTAGTCAGTGTCATTCCAATTAGGATGCCCAAGATACAGGCCACCGAAAGTAATAGTGGCAGCAAAACGGTAGTTCTCCTAGATGGAGTAGGTTGATTTCCTTGCATAATTTCAGATGTCAGCCGAAACAGGTCATTCCGTTCGAAATATTCCCAAAACAACGAGAGTATTATTCTCGTGCAGATGGTCTTTTTTTTAGCACAAGTACTACAAACATATGGAAACTAAAGTTGTAAAATAAATTCGCTTTTTCAAGCTGTTTGTTCATTTATACTTTCAGTTACTATGTCAAAATAAAGGATTTGCAAAAAAAAAGACTATTTCATGATATTATCATAAAAAAATAGGCTTTTTTTATGGTCTTTAATACATTTATTCCATGGCAAAGAACTACGACATCGATCAGCTAGATCGCCAGATTCTGTCTATTTTAATGGCAAATGCTAAGATGCCGTATACAGAAATTGCTAAAAAGCTATTTGTTTCTGGTGGTACCATTCATGTAAGGATGAAAAAACTGGAAGAAGCAGGTATTGTCCAGGGTACTTATCTGGCTGTGGATCATGCTAAACTGGGATACGACATTTCCGCTTTCCTAGGTATTTACCTCGATAAAAGCTCACTGTATCATCAAGTCGCCTCTGCTTTATCACAAATACCAGAGATTGTTGATGCACACTATACTACAGGCCTTTACAATATTTTCGCTCGAATTATTTGTCGTGATACGGATCATCTTAGGCAAGTATTGCATGATAAAATACAACCCATTGCTGGCATCCAACGAACGGAGACATTCATATCGCTCGAAGAGAGTATTCACCGACCACTTAATGTAGTCGATGAATCCGATGGTTAACTATACTCTGCTAATATCTGTTATTGAGGCTAATAATAACAAGCCCTGCGAACCTTAGCTGCTTGTTTAGCTAATCGAACAACTTGGCAAGCATATCCGTTTTCATTTTCATACCAAGCATAGACCATGATGCTTTTCCCATCTGCTGAAACCCGGGTTGAAGGTGCATCAATAACTGAGGTTGATGTCATACCAATCGCACTGCTCGACACGTATTCCTCATTGGTGGAATAATGAATTTGTTCCACCAGATCACCGTGTAAAGAAGCTTCACGCAACACGTTATTTACCGTTTGTTCGTCCACCGGATGATTTAACTGTACCTGTATGACGGCTAGCGATACGTCGGGAGTCGGAACCCGAACCGCGTTACCTGTAAGACGTCCAGCCAAATTTGGAAGCACCAAAGCAACTGCTTTTGCTGCACCAGTCGAAGTTAGAACCATATTGGTAGCCGCACCTCTACCCCTTCTGGGTTTTTTGTGGAAATTGTCCAATAGGTTTTGATCACTGGTATAAGCATGGATGGTTTCAATATGCCCTTGGTGTACGCCAAAATGGGTATCTAAGACTTTTAGAATGGGAGAAATAGCATTGGTGGTACACGATGCTGCACAGAAGACATTTTCCTGATCCAGATCAAAGGCTGTATGGTTTACCCCATGAACAATATTCGGTATTCCTTTCCCTGGTGCGGTCAGCATTACTTGTTGTGCACCTGGGCGTAGATGTACTTGTAGGCCTTCTTTATCGCGCCACACCCCTGTATTATCTATAATCAGTGCATCGTGAACGCCATAATCTAAATAGTTAACCTCTTCAGGACGTTGTGCATATATCAGTTGGATCTGATTTCCATTTATTTCCAACATATTCCCACCATCGGTAACGTTGATCGTTCCGTGAAAGTCACCATGCACGGAATCGGAACGCAATAAAGCAGCTCGCTTATTAGCTTCAGCCAACCGATCTTTCATTTTTGGCCGTATGACAATCGCCTTTAAGCGTAGTTGCTCTCCTCTTCCTGTCTGATCAATGATCCGTCGGGCCAATAGTCGACCAATACGTCCAAAACCATAAAGGACTACATCTTTGGGTTGAGGCCGATTATGATGTGCAGTTGTAAACGCTGCCAAACGGATTAAAAGAAAATCACGAATATTTTCGAATGCCCCAGAATCTTTTTTCCATTCCAATGCTAGTTTACCTAAGTCTATTTTTGCTGGTGCTAACCCATCCAAAAGCTGAATGGCAAGCGCAATTTCCCAAGTTGTATCTATGGATACATTGGTATTGGAATAGTCTTTGGCAGCAGTATGGAGATCCAGCACTCGACTGGGTCGCAGATCATAAATATCATTGCGAAATAACACCAGATCAATAGATTGGTCGAATCGCAATTCACCAGCAATACGGAGAAGATCTAGCGCTTTCTTTTCTTGTTCTCGCCAAGTTTGTATGGCGTTTTCATTTTCTTCCCTAATGAGGGTTGAATTTTTTGGTTTCATGGTTGTTTTGGTTAGGTTATGGCTCCTTTAAGAAGGAAAGACACCGTTGGTTAGTCTATAAATGACTAACGGTATATTGGTTTTAAATACGGATGCATGGGCCTGTGCATCAGTAAATTAGCACCAGGCCATTAAAAAAGCCCACCTCACTTACGTACGGCGGGCTTTTTTGAGTGCCTTGTGGGCTTTTATGCTCCTAAGTAATGTTTAAGTAATTTGCTGCGGTTAGCCGACCTCAGTTTGTTGATGGCTTTGTCTTTGATTTGGCGAACACGTTCGCGGGTCAAACCAAATTTTTCACCGATATCCTCTAGGGACATAGGGTGTTCCACTCCAATACCGAAATACAACTTAATCACGTCACATTGCCTTTCGGTGAGCGTACTGAGAGAGCGTTCAATTTCCATGCGCAGCGATTGGTTATAGTCCAGCTCTTGGTCTGTGCCAGGGGTACTACTATTTTCCAGTACATCCAACAAGGAATTATCTTCGCCTTCCACAAAAGGTGCATCCATAGAGACGTGGCGGGCAGCGACACCTAAAGTAGTTTCTACTTCTTCAGTACCAATATCGAGGGTTTCAGCCAGCTCATCTGGTGATGGTTCCCTTTCATATTCTTGTTCTAGCTCAGAAAATGCTTTATTGATTTTATTGAGCGAACCGACTTTATTTAGTGGTAGGCGAACGATTCGTGACTGTTCTGCTAATGCTTGTAGAATGGATTGGCGAATCCACCATACTGCGTAAGAGATAAATTTAAACCCGCGGGTTTCGTCGAATCTTTGGGCTGCCTTAATCAGGCCAAGGTTACCCTCATTAATCAAGTCACTTAATGAAAGACCTTGATTTTGGTATTGCTTAGCAACAGAAACGACAAATCTGAGGTTGGCTTTGGTAAGCTTTTCCAATGCTGCCTGATCGCCTTGCTTGATTCGCTTGGCCAGTTCAACTTCTTCTTCTGGAGTTAAAAGGTCAACCTTTCCTATTTCCTGTAGATACTTTTCAAGGGATTGACTTTCCCGATTGGTAATAGACTTCGTGATCTTAAGCTGTCTCATCTAACTATTACTTTTTTTTAAAATTTCCAACAAAGTGTGGTCCGTATAAGGACTGTTAGGGCGGCAGGATATGCTTAGGGATTACAGACTGATGTATATAATCAGTAGAAATGATGTTCGAGGATTGTATTTGTCATCGATAATATCGGTACTTAGGTAACTCTTGCTCGGGCTCTTTTACAGCGAACAAAAATACCGTAAAAAGCATCGTTTGTCAAGGGTGACACACGATATCTTTCAAAATTGTTAATATAGAATAAACATATGAGTCGGAAAAAAGATTCCCTAGTTTGGATAAATCATTTTTTTCTTTTTTATTGCGCCTAGTGCACCAAATATTTACAGGGTCAGCAGGTTTACCTGCAAAACAATTACCCTTAACCCTCATCGGGCATTTAATTATTAACTCCCCATTTATGGACCGAGTCAAAATCAATTTAGAATTTATTTTCCGCGCGTCGCCCTCTATTCTTTTTCAGTTCTTCACAACACCCTCCTGCCTTATCCGCTGGTTTTGTGATGAAGTGGATATTTCTGACAATGTATATACTTTTGCATGGTCAGGAAGTGAAGAAGTTGCCGAAGTAATTGATGAAGTTGAAGACGAGCTAATTCGTTTCCATTGGGAAGATTCGGAAGAAGGCGAATTCTTAGAATTCCATATCTCCAGATCCCCCGTAACAGCAGAGACCATCCTCTTACTATCCGATTTTTGTGATGACGACGAAGTAAGCGACCAAACCCAATACTGGGAAAGCCTGATGGATAAATTACGTAAAGAAACGGGTGGATAGCCTTTTGATTCCGCCCCTTACCATACCCTCCAATTGCTGGTTTGCCGATAACCCGGCAGGTTCCTGAACCTAGAGGCTAATTAGCTATCCGTAGAATTCTACGAGCCCCCATACCAAAAAAACGATTGCGGCAAAGACGAACAGCCCAGCGATAAAGCCGAAAAGTGCCCTCAATAAGCCCAGCCCGGATAAGATGCCAAAGCCAAGGGCACCAGCTAGAAAAAGGGCACCCAATCTAAATTTCGAGTTATCAAAAACCGATAGATCATCCTCACCATCAGCCTGCCATTTTTCAAGTCGCTGCGCTAATCTCTCTTTTTTACGCTCCAGCTTTTTCTTCTGTTTCTCTGACAGCTCTTGACCTTCATGAGCTACTTTAACAGCAATAGTAGCCTGAGCACTCGGGACCACTAAAAAAATTATCATCATCCATGTCAGTACGCGTATCCACATGATATTCACTCCTTTTACTTTTTTACTTATTATAATGCACATTAAAAATTAAACATAAATATGATTTTTTCAAGTTCTTTCTTCTCAGATACCTGTTTGTGAAGGACAATATTTATTTTGCTTTCAGAATAAGCATTAAACCCCATGCATATTGTTTTTGGATTAGCTCTTGACCATTTACATTTGCCGTTACCTCAATCTACAGAAGGTAATGTGTTTTATGTAGGTCCACAAGCCTTACTGAATCGACTTGAACGGTTCATGGGGCTTCCATCCCCGCAAGAGCATAATGATCATTTACGTTCCGAGTATTATCGCCAAATACTTGAATCATGGCTAAATCAGTCTGATCAAGAGTCTTTCCTTGCCAATTCTTTTGCTGCCAACCCAGTAGCTACCTCATCATTTTTACTCGAATTGCGGGATGAATTATTACTAGCGGGATTCCATTTCAAAACATCCAAGGCTATTCCTGAACGAATTGCGCTCATTTGCTCTCTTGAATCTCGGATTCATGATTATCCAACCCCTTTCCCGTTAGGCTTTGCGGATCGATGGGATGCCGTGGTTCGCCATTTAGGTGAACGGTACCATCCGATAACTTCAATTCAAACTACTGATCCCGAATCCACTATACCT
>JABSSK010000230.1 GCA_013214265.1 Saprospiraceae bacterium
TTCGCAAAAAATATTAGCAAACAGCAAGCAAGGGTCAGTGTAGCTTTACAAGATACCGCCTTGTTTACCTTGGATAACGGCATGTTATCTGATACAGTAGTATCGGTAATTCATCAGCCTTTTTCTGATATAGATAGCTCAGCAGGTTATCAGGGTGAGGGTGGTTTGGTTCATGTGATGCATCCGGATTCTATCGTGACAAAGGTACGCTTTCCGGCAAAAGCAGGAACGGATTGGATCTTTAGAGGGTGGTTTTTTATAGATCAGGATCGTCGAACAAGGGCTGAAATCCGGTTTGAGGAGTTGGATAGTGATGGTCAGTCCCTGCAGGTAATTGGTGCTCCGATAAGAAAGACAATCCGCGTTTTTGACCCCAATGGTTGGGCGCTTGGGGAGCAGTGGCTACGCCCTAAAGCAGATAGCAGTACCTGGGAAATAAAAATTATAGGAGAGCATATGTCTCGGCAAACGATTTTAGTCGATGAGTGGCTTTGGGCACCTGCAGATGTTGATTTATCTCGTAACAATGATGAGTATACGTGGTGGAATAATCGATTTTATCCACGGTAAGCCTTGTTAGAGAAAAATGTATTTTTACTTCGAAGCTAACCGCTTTGAACCCAAAATAGCTTGGTATGAAAATCCTGATCCGAAAGGCTACAATAATTGATCGTACATCTGAATATCATAATAAGGTGATGGATATTCTAGTTTCTGATGCAGTTATTCTTCGGATTGGGCAAGATTTACCCGCTGCTGCTGCTGCTGAGGTGATTGAGATGGAGGGACTTTTTGTTTCTCCCGGATGGGTGGATTTAGGTGTTCAGGTTGGTGACCCCGGGTTTGAGCATCGCGAAGACCTAGACTCTGTAGCGCAGGCCGCCGCCGCTGGCGGATTCACAGGAATTGGCCCCTTTCCGAATACGGAACCGGTCATTCAGGCCAAACCCGAAGTAAATTACTTATTACAGAAAACCCATCATTCCGTACTAGATATTTACCCGATTGGAGCAATTACCCGCAATTGCAAAGGCCTTGATATTACGGAAATGATTGATATGCATAAGGTAGGAGCGGTGGCCTTTTCAGACGGCCATACATCTATTCAGAATAATGGGATGATGATGCGTGCTTTGCAATACGTCAAGGCTTTCGGCGGGATTGTAATCAACCATCCTCACGATATATCTATTGCAGGGGAGGGGCAAATTCATGAAGGATATGTGAGTACAGCACTAGGTATGAAGGGGATTCCGGATATGGCTGAAGAGATGATGGTGCAACGCGATATTTATTTAGCTGAGTATACCAATTCTAGAGTTCATATTTCAGGTATTTCTTCTCGACGCTCTGTTGATCTGATTCGAGGTGCGAAAAGTAGAGGTATTGCAGTAAGTTGTTCTGTTCCTGTACTTAATTTGGTTTTTACGGATCAGATGCTGCTCGACTTCAATGCGCAGTTTAAGGTGCTTCCGCCCTTACGGCAGCAGGAAGATGTCGAAGGGCTAAGGGCAGGACTTTTGGATGGGACCATTGATATGATTACATCTAATCATGTGCCACTGGAGGTTGAGCAAAAACAACTGGAGTTTGCCTATGCTGGTTTTGGTGCTATTGGACTAGAGACAGCCTATGCTTTAGCAAATACGCATTTTGGGGATAAATTGGGTCAGGAAGGTTTAGTTACTCATTTTTCGAGAAAGCCTAGGCAGATATTTGGCTTGCCAGAAGTGGTATTACAAGAGGGTAGTAAGGCAACATTAACGCTGTTCCAGCCTGACCTTTCGTGGACTTTTAAGCTTGATCAGCGCTATTCCAAGTCAGCAAATTCTCCTCTGAATGGACAAGTATTAAAAGGAAAGGTGGTAGGTATTATAAATAAAGGTCGGTCGTTTTTTCGGGTGAATCCATAGAAAAAAGACCATAAAACAAGTATTGTTTTACGATATTGGAGAAGCCTATTTTATAAACCTATCAAACACAGTCAAGTATGAGTAGTACGTTAGACAACCCAAATGCATCCGTAGAAGTACCTTTTCGTCCCACTGCAGTTCGTGGTGGCCTCATTACTGCCTTATTGCTTATTGCGCTTGGATTAATTATGCAAGTCAGTGGTTTGAGTGATCCTGCTAACTCGAATCCCTCGGCAAATATTATTACGGGCGTAGTGTCATTTACTTTATTAGCAGGGGGATTAATCTGGGCCATCCGAACGCACAAAACAGACCAAGGTGGGTACTTAACTTTCGGTCGTGGCGTTACAGTAGGTATGGTCGCTACATTGATTATCGCAGTAATAACCGCAATTTGGACAATCTTGAACTTTCTGGTGATTCAGCCAGATATGATTGAGCAAATGATGGATGGTGCACGCGAGGGAATGTATCGTCAAAATCCAAATATGAGCGATTCTGATGCAGAACAGGCGATGTCGTTCATGACATGGATGTTTAATCCTTACATTTTAGCCGTATTTTCCTTTTTTACTGTTTTGGTACAAGGATTAATTATTTCTTTGATTGGATCGGCGGTTCTTAAAAACAACCCGCCACAAGTGACTTAATTTTATGCTGAAAGAAACAGCCATTAGAATTGGCATTTTGACAGGAGTAGCCGTGATCGGCTACTTCATTCTTTTTTATGTGATTGATAAATCCCTCATGCTTTCTTCGGGCGTCTACTGGGCGAGTACCATACTTTTTATAGGTGGTATGGTTTATGCTTGTCGATTGGAACGGCAAAAGCGGGGGCAGGCAGGACTGGCAATTCAGGACAGTATTAAAATTGCATTTACCACATATGTCATAACAGCTTTCCTTTATCATACCTGGCTCTATATCCTAATGGCTTACTTGGATCCGAGCTTGGTCGAGATACAAAAGGATATGTTACTACAACAGATTGAGCGCTCGAGTACTGTTCTAGGAAAGGAACTAACCGAACAAGTCAAAGACGGTTTTCGTAGTGAGGGTATAGACGTTAGTTTGTCCAAATCTTTTTTTGCTTTAGCACAAAGTATTTTATTTGGCTTTATTCTCGCTATACCGATTGCTTTTACTCATCGTACTTAACCGTCTAATCTAACCTCAGACGACTAGTACACATTAGCCTTAGCCTCTTTGAGAGTTCTAATTTTGTTTTGAAGTAGTATATCAGAAAAGCGATTGATTGCCGTTATAAATAGTGGCTATTTATTAATTTCGCGGTGTTATCTTATTGAAGAGAAGTGTCAATATGAACTTATCTGTAGTTATACCCCTACTGAATGAAGAAGAATCGCTGCCTGCACTGGAGGCTTGGATTAGGCGTGTAGTCGAAGCTGAGCATTATACATACGAGATCATCATGATTGATGATGGGAGTACCGATCAGTCGTGGTCTGTTATTCAGCAACTTCATCAGAATAATCCAGCTGTTCGGGGGAAAATCAGCTGCCTTACACACTGGTTTTCAGCGCGCGCTGGGGCAAGTGGTCATCACCATGGATGCTGATTTACAAGATAGCCCTGACGAAATACCGGAATTGTATCGCATGATTAGTGAAGAGGGGTACGATCTGGTAAGTGGATGGAAGAAAGAACGGCATGATTCCTTCGTTAAAAATAATACCTCCAAGTTTTTTAATGCAGTTACCCGACAGGTCAGTAAAATTCCACTTCACGACTTTAATTGCGGACTGAAGGCTTATCGTAGCCAAGTGGTAAAGACTATAGAGGTGTACGGTGAAATGCACCGATATATACCATTATTAGCAAAATGGGCCGGGTTTAAAAAGATTGGCGAAAAGGTCGTTAAACATCAGGCCCGCCAATACGGAAAAACCAAATTTGGGTTGGAACGCTTCCTGAATGGCTTTCTGGACTTAATGTCTATTGTTTTTGTTGGTCGCTTCCGCAAAAAGCCTATGCATTTTTTTGGCACGGCAGGGGTATTAATGTTTGGCTTTGGGGCTCTGGCTACGCTCTACTTGGGTGTGAATAAAGCCATTCATTTATATCGAAATGAAAAAGCGCAATTGCTGGCAGAAAACCCTTATTTCTTTCTGGCACTTACCTGCTTGATTCTGGGTTCACAGCTGTTTCTGGCAGGGTTTGTTGCCGAACTAGTTGCCAGAAACGCGCCTGGTCGTAACCAATACGTTGTTGAAGTCGATCAGAAACAATTGAGTTCATTACCCGACAATACTTAATTGAATGCAAAAACGACACCTGGATCGAAAGCTGTATTTTGAAGAGCAAAGTATTACTACTCGGGACTACGTGATTCCTTATATTAGCCAGCATCTTCAATTGAAAAGAGGCATGCGGGTTTTAGAAATTGGTTGTGGGGAAGGAGGTAATATGCCACCCTTTTTGGAAATCGGTTGTACCGTTGTAGGGATTGATATTCTGGAAAGTAAAATTGAAAAAGCACGTCGATTTACTGCGGATCATCCCCAGCGTCATCAACTAACCTTACAGGTTCAAGATATATATGATGTTGACCCTTCCACATTCGAACCTTTCGACTTGATTGTCATGCGGGATGTGATAGAACACATACCGAACCAAGATCGTTTTATGGCTTTTTTAAAGCCTTTTCTTAAAGAGGACGGCCTTATTTTTTTTGGTTTTCCACCATGGTATATGCCTTTTGGCGGGCATCAGCAAGTGTGTAAAAATAAGCTGCTTGCCGTAATGCCATGGTATCACTTGCTACCTGTTCCCTTATATCGTCGAATTCTGAGAGCTGGTGGTGAAAGCGACAATAAAATCAAAAACCTTTTAGCAAATAAACGCACTGGAATCTCTATTGAACGCTTTGAAGGTATCTTGCGTCAGCTGGACTTTAGCATCAAAAACAGAACTTTGTTTTTATTTAATCCAAACTATAAAGTCAAATATAACTTGCCGCCTACCCGCCAAGTCCCAATCTTGGATGCTATCCCATTCGCAAGGAATTTCTACACGACTTGTGTTTATTATCTTGTTGAAAAGGCTTCTTTGTAATTCAAAAGAACATACCGTAATTATTACAGCCATTATGGGCAAATTTGTAGATTTACGGGTAGTAATATATCTGATGTATTATATCGTGTTACCGATTCACCAATCTAGCTTCATCTATGACTGCACAAAAGTTTAAGCCAGTTCTATATCATATATTGAATATTATTATTCTTTATTTGGCAACAGCCGTTTTCTTTGGGCCATTATACCAAGGGAAGAAAATCGCTTCAGGTGACTCCATCCAGTCTTTGACGAACAGAAACGAGATTTACGAATACAAAAAGGAGTCTGGAAAACGTGTGTACTGGAGTAACTCCATGTTTGGAGGTATGCCTGATGTGGCTGTGTATGGTTTAAAATATATTTATCCTGGGAAGTTATATAATAGCCTTAACAGCTTGGCACCAAAGCCTGCTAATATTGTTTTTAAATCGATGTTATTAGCATATATATCCTTTGCTTTATTGGGTATAAACATTTGGCTTTGCTTGTTGGGAGGGCTGGCGTCAGGTCTTACCACCAACTATTTGGTCATTACTGAGGCAGGGCAGTATGCTAAGATTGCCTGCGCGAGTATTTCACCTTTAATCATGGCTGGGGTATTACTTTCGTTTCGAAAGAAATGGCTCATAGGCGGAACAGTACTTGCATTCGCATCATCAATGGCCCTGTTCACACGACACCCGCAAATGATGTATTATTTGTTTTTGTCTCTCCTGATTGGTGGAATAGCTTTTTTTGTGAAAGCTATAATAAATAAGGAGTTAGTAGCTTTCGCCAAAACGACAGGTGTAATTCTGTTGGCTGGGGGTATCGCTATAATGGCTGGCCTTACCAGTTTGCGCTCTATGAGTGATTACTCTGCTGACTCTATGCGTGGGAAACCCATTCTGGAAAAGCCCAGTGCGGTGGATAATTCGTCGAGTAGTAGTGAGGTTGATGGATTGGCATGGGACTACGCCATGCAATGGAGTAATAATCGCTTGGATCTTTTCTCAACTTTAATTCCAAGGGTAGTGGGTGGATCATCGGCCGAGACTATTGATTCGGAGGATGCTTCGTCACGGCTTTTTCAATCCGTCAAAGACGCACGTGCTCCTCTTTATTGGGGGGCTTTACCTTTTACAAGTGGCCCTCCGTATTTCGGAGTTATCATCCTATTGCTTTTTGTTTTTGGTCTTTTTTTTCTTCCACCTTACATACGTTGGTGGGCCATAGGATCTGTTATACTTATGCTTTTACTCTCCATGGGTAAAAATATGGAAGGATTTAACCGCTTGTTTTTTGATTACTTTCCTCTGTATAACAAATTTAGGACACCCAACTCGATCCTGGTAGTTACCAGTGGGATCATTATCTTTTTTGGCGTTTTGGGCACACAAGGTTTCTTGGACACGCCTGCAACTGAGCGCAAGAAGAATCTTAAAAAGCTCTATTACACCGTTGGTGGGTTAGGTGCTGTTATTTTGTTCTTTGCCATTATGGGACCTTCCTTTTTTGATTTCCGTTCTGCAGGGGATGCTCGTTATGAGGCCGAAGTAACCAATTTGTTTATACAGGATCGAAAAGCTATGATGCAGTCGGATGCCTGGCGTGCTTTAGGTTTATTGTTGGTAGCAGCAGGACTTGTCTGGGCTTTTATACAACAACGAGTACAAGTAATACCCCTGCTTTTAGGATTAGCCTTTTTGTCAACTATTGATTTATGGATGATAGGACGCAGATACCTCAATGAAAGTTCTTTTGTAAATGCTCAGCAATACCAACAAAACTTTCAAGCCCGTCCGGTCGACCAACAAATCATGCAACAGGAACCCCAGGGTCGTGGATATTATCGGGTTTTAGATTTATCAATTAATACCTTTAACTCTTCTTCTACTTCCTATTTTCACAATACGATTGGAGGCTACTCGGCAATAAAACTTCAGCGGATTCAGGATGTAATTGATCAACAAATCAGTAGGAATAATCAGCGTGTTTTGGATATGTTAAATACCAAGTACGTAATCACACAGCAAGGACAATTACAAACAAACCCGAATACATTGGGTAATGCGTGGTTTGTGGAATCTATAAAAGCTGTTGATTCTCCCAATCAAGAAATTGATGCGCTATCCAACTTCGATCCGTCATCGGAAGCTATCATCTTATCAGATGAGTTTGCCGATTATTTGAATGGATTCACACCGGGCAATGGGGAAGGCTCAATTCAACTTACAGCATACGCGCCTAATAAACTTACCTATTCGGTTAATTCGGCCCAAGAACAGCTAGCCGTATTTTCTGAAATATGGTATGGTCCAAAAAAAGGATGGAAAGTCACCTTGGATGGTGAGGAAGTTGATCATATACGGGCTAACTATATATTGCGTGCCATGCGGATTCCAGCAGGCCAGCATACCATCATGTTTGAGTTTGATCCTGGTTTCATCTACGGAAAGGTCAATCTGGCTTCCCAGTTATCATCGGGTATTATACTACTACTCACTTTAGGGGTACTAGGGTTGTACGCTTATAAATGGTATCAGGCACCTGCACCCAAGCCAGCCCCAGCCCCAGCAAAGAATA
>JABSSK010000231.1 GCA_013214265.1 Saprospiraceae bacterium
TTTTCCCTTTCTACATCCATCGTCTTTGACACCCGGATAGGACGTTTCCTCAATACTGGTAATTGCTCAATATGTCGCTTCTTCTCTGTAACAACCTGAGTAAGTACTGGTTTTTCCAACCTGAGGCGTCCAGGAGCACACACACTATTCGGACCAGTAGCACCCTCAATCTTTCCCGACCATTGTCCACTCAAAACATACGATGGGCCAACTTTATCCCAGCGTGCCTGCCCATGCTTTAGACCCCACAACCAGACTGGAAGCGTACGCTCACCAACGTCGAGCTCGAAGTACCTGCTCATCTACATCAAAAGACCATCGCAGTGCATGTCTAGCTTCTCCTCCACTACCTTCTGAAACAATATAGGAAAAGCCAGTTCCATCTGGCTGCAAGTCCAAAGTATAATAAAACCCATAAGCCCGATCCGACTGGTTGAGCTGCCCCGTCCATGCCCCTGCCGGCTGGAAAGGAACCTCGATTTCCTGAACCCTCGTGACTACTGGTCGATAAAAAACAACCTCTCCGCCCCGACACCCCGGTGCATCCCACCTTCCTCGGAGCGTATCCCTACCCGGCTTACTCCACAGGCGCATTCGCTTCGTACACCATAAAGGTTTGGCAGGTTGTAACTGTTGAATATCTTGAATATAAATGGAATCCTCACCTCTTTGCCAGCCAGAAACCTGAAAAATAGCCCGCAGACTCGTATCTGACCCCACCGATTGCATCTGACCTTCCAGTATGGACCCTCTGGCTTCCCATTCGAGTGTAAGGTCAAATTGTACTTCTGTACCATATTCTGTAAGTTTTCCGATCCAACTACCTCCCAAATCCTGCCCACTTAGCCATATTGGCCAAATGGCACACAAACTGAAAAGCCATGCGTACATGCTTACATTTATTTTTGTCATATTCTCGTATGTAATTGGAGTCCCATCGACACCTGACCCCAATAGATGATCTAAGAAGGGACCACCTTTCCCTTTAATAGCCGACGCTTTCCTAAACGCAATCACCTAAGGGAAGGCATATAAGCCATACCGGAAAATTCCAAAATATTTGCTTCAATACATTGGTAAGCTCACTTGGATCGGCCTCCACCGAACGCATCAACGTTATCCTTGCTAGCTTATATAGACTAGGAAATCCTATCCGAATGTACTAGTTCAACCTATGAACTACAGGTGAACGCGTGTATCTATGATCGACAGTCACCATCCTGTATGAACGACAAAGTAGCTCTGCTCTATCCATTATTTACCTGAAAAATTAGCTTTACGCTTTTCGACAAAAGCCGAAGCTCCTTCTTTGAAATCTTGCGTACGAGTGGTTTCACCAAATGCCTCTACTTCTGTCTGAAAACCATTTTTCCCCTCTTCAAAATAAGCGTTAACAGCTTCAATTGTCTTAGCAATAGCAATAGGGCCTTTGGCACCTATTTTCTGAATAATAGCTGTGGCTTCCTCAACTTCTGTACCGGATGCAACCACCTTGTTTACCAGCCCGAGTTGCCATGCTTCTGATGCGGAAATCATATCCGCTGTCAGCATCAGCTCCATTGCTTTACCTTTTCCAATATATTGGATCAAGCGTTGGGTACCGCCATAACCAGGGATGATCCCAAGATTAACTTCTGGCTGACCAAAACGGGCATGCTCACCCGCAATACGCAAATGGCAAGACATGGCCAGTTCACAACCGCCTCCTAACGCAAATCCGTTTACGGCAGCTACAACCGGAACTTTACTCCTTTCTATTGCAAAAAATACATCGTGTCCCCTTTGAGCCATTTCCTGGCCTCCACCATCTGCCATCGACATAAACTCGGTGATATCAGCACCAGCAACAAATGATTTAGGCCCTGCACCCGTAAGCACAACCCCTTTTAGGGAGCGCTCGGGAATATCATTCGAAAACAAATACATTAACTCCTGCATCGTTCTGGCGTTTAGAGCATTCAGTGCCTTCTCCCGATTGATCGTAACGATCAGGATATTTTCATTTTCTTCCAATTGTAGGTTGGTGTAGTCCATATGATTTGGTTTGTGGTTGATTTAGAATCATCCGCCTAAAAAGCGCGATCCGACAAGTGTAAAAAACGTAAAACCCGAGCTTTCCCAAAAAGAAAACCCGGGTTTTTTTATCGGTATCCTATCTAAAACCTACGCCTGTACATCTTTACCTGCCATAATAGCTTCCTGATGATTAATAGACTCCTGATGAATTGCCTTCAGAATAACACTAATAAAATCTTCACTCAGTCCCTTCAACTTACCTTTCATCTGGGCACGCTCCAAAATCTCACCCCACCGATCCGATTGAAGAATCGCAATGTTATTGGCTTTTTTGTAGCGCCCAATATCATCTGCCAGATTCATACGACGACCTAATAAATTTAGGAGTTCCTCATCCACCTCATCAATTTCGTGACGCAGATGACCTATCGAATGAACAAAATCAGGATCATCACTTGTAAGTGACCGAACTTGTAAATCAGTAAGTATTTGCCCAAAAGTAGTAGGTGTAATCTGCTGTTTCGCATCACTCCATGCTTCGTCTGGGTTTGGGTGTACCTCGGTCATCATACCATCATAGTTGAGGTCAAGTGCTTTCTGAGCTACATCCTGCAAAGTGTCACGCCGACCACAAATGTGGCTGTTATCAACAATAATCTGCAAGTCTGGAAACTGACGTTTTAACTCGATAGGTATTTGCCAGCGGGGTACATTACGGTATTTGGTATCCCCATGATAGCTGAACCCACGATGAATCACCCCAATTCTGGTGACCCCTGCTTTATAGATACGTTCAATTGCTCCGATCCATAATTTCAGGTCCGGATTAATGGGGTTCTTAACTAATACCGGGATATCAACGCCCTTGATGGCATCGGCGACCTCCTGAACGGAGAAAGGATTCACCGTGGTACGAGCGCCCAACCACAAAACATCAATTCCGTGTTTTAGGGCTTCAAAAACATGTTGTGTTTTGGCTACTTCCGTAGTTGTTTTCAGGCCGGTTTCTTCTTTTACCTTTTTCAACCAGCCCAAACCGATCGTACCAACACCCTCAAAAGAACCAGGCCGAGTCCGAGGCTTCCAAATACCAGCCCGAAACAAATCAACAGTACCCAGTTGGGCCAGCTCACGAGCAGTTTGTAATACCTGCTCCTCCCCTTCAGCACTGCAAGGGCCAGCAATCACTACTGGACGGCCAGGTTGTTTTTCAATTACAGGACGAATGGTCATTTCCATGGCTAAGAGTTTTATTAGGAGCATGCTCCCTTTACATTAAGACAATATTTTTCTGATGTTATTGGATTCAAGGATCAACTGATAAAAAGCATCAAAATCTCTTTTGATCAGTAGCGAACGAAAACGAGCTAACTGCTGGATATGCTCATCTAATACATCCAGTACATTATCTCTGTTTTGTTCAAAAATAGGAATCCACATATCCGGTGAGGACTTGGCCAAGCGAACGGTAGTTGCAAACCCTGAACTTGCCAACGCAAAGATGCGCCCCTCATCTTTTTCTTTAGCCAGCACAGTCAGTGCTAAAGCAAAAGAGCTGATATGGGAAATATGAGAAACATAAGCGGTATGGACATCGTGGGCTTTTGCGTCCAGATCCACCATATGCATGGGAATACTGGCATACATTGCTCGAACACTTTCCAGTGCATCCGCATCACTATCGTGAGGATCAATAATGACGGTATACTTATGATCAAATAAATTAGGTACTGCAGCTTCTGGACCGGAATGCTCGGTACCCGCCATAGGATGAGTAGGTACAAACCTGCCTCGTCGAGGGTGGTGCTTTATAATATTCAACAACAGCTCTTTTGTTGAACCAACATCCAAAACGACCTGATGTGGCTGCGTAAGGTCCAAGATCTGGGGTACTAAATCCATCAAAGCATTCACTGGCGTAGCGATCACGATCAGATCAGAGCGCTGCATTGCTTCCTCTAAGGAACAATCCATATCAATCAAGCGACGTCGGATAGCTTTATCCAGGTTTTGCTGGCTTTTGTCTACCCCTATAATGGTGTCCGCAAAGCCGTTTTCCTTAAGTGTTATGGCTAAGGACCCCCCAATATGTCCTATACCTATAATGGCAACTGTCATTTGTATTTATTTCCGGTTAGGGATTTAGTTCTTTTTTATGTTGTACACCAACTTGATGCTTTTGTAATTTTTCTAGCGCTTCCGCAAAAATAGCAGCAGAACTACATAGTGAAATCCGAATATAAGGATCACCCTGACTTCCAAAAATACCACCTGGCGTAATGAATACCCCCGCCTGGTAAAGCGCTTCGTCGGACAACGCAAACCCACTTTCGTAGTGCGCAGGTACTTTGGCCCATACAAAAAGTCCAGTTTGGTCTTTTGCATACGTACAGCCTAGGGCATCCATAATTGCGAACACCTGAAGCCTACGTTCCCGATACACCGCATTCAAGTTATCGTACCATGCAGATGAGCTTTGCAATGCCCTAACGGCCGCCAGCTGCAGAGGCTTAAACATGCCCGAATCCATATTGGATTTAAACCGCAGAACCGCCTGAAGATGATCGGCCTTTCCAGCCAGCATACCCACTCGCCAACCAGCCATATTGTGGGCCTTACTCAATGAGTTTAGCTCCATAGCTACTTCTTTTGCTCCATCAATACTGAGTAGGCTGATCGGATGATCATTCAGTATAAATGCATAGGGATTATCATTACAAACCAAAATCTGATTCTGGTGCGCAAACGCAATCACTTTCTCAAAAAAAGTCCGGGAAGCTGGTGTTCCGGTAGGCATATGCGGATAATTTAACCACATAATTTTCACCCGACTTAAATCCGATGCTGCTAAATCATCCAGGTCAGGCAACCAGTTGTTTTCTTCCGACAACGCATATTTACGAATTGTGGCCCCTGTCAAATTAGCTACCGCCGTATATGCCGGATACCCAGGGTTGGGTACCAGCACTTCATCTCCTTTTTCCAAAAAGGTCATAGAAATATGCATAATACCTTCTTTAGAACCCATCAGAGGCAGAATTTCTGTTTCTGCATCTAGCGCAACATCAAACCAATTGCGATACCAATCAGCGAATGCCTGACGAAGCATCGGTAATCCCTGATATGACTGGTACCCATGATTATCAGGATGCAGTACGTTGGCTGAAAGCTCCTCAATGACAGTCGGTGGTGGTGGTAGGTCAGGGCTGCCAATACCTAGGTTTAAGACCGATTGCCCCGCTTGCTGCATGTTGCGGATTTCCCGCAGTTTAGTAGCAAAATAGTATTCCTTGACTTCACCAAAACGGCTTGCTGTCGGTACAAATGTTGGCATATATATTGATTTTTTAATGTCAGATTATCCTTGTGGTTTAGTATTCATAATGTTCGCCTTTGGGGTATGCACCTAATACCCGCAGATAATGCGTTAAGGGACGAATAGCATCCATCGCCTGCTCATAGCTTACTGTACCCGCAATGTGGAAATCAACAAAGAATAAATATTCCCAAGGCTTTCCAATAATAGGCATCGACTGAATTTTACTTAGGTTGATATTATAGGCAGCGAGTACGGCCAGAACTTTGTATAAGCTACCCACCTGGTGGTCCGTCGAAAAACAAACGGAGACCTTTTCGGAAGGAAGGCTAGGCCCTTCTTGGCTAAGCACCAAAAACCGAGTATAATTGGCTTTGTTGGTCTCAATACTCGGTGCCAGGATATCGAGGTCGTATAGGTCCGCAGCTAATGCACTGGCAATAGCACCTATTCCTGCTAATTTTTCTTTACTCACCTGGTGGGCACTCCCGGCGGTATCTTCTGTTTCTACTAAACGTATGTGTGGATGCTCCCTAAAGAATTGCCGGCATTGAGCAATCGCCATCGGATGGGAACGGACCTCTTTCAGATCACTAACCTGTTGGCCCGGAAGGGCCATTAAATTTTGCTTAATGCGCAAGTATACTTCTCCAACAACATGCAGGCTGGAATCATTGAGCAATTGATAATTCGCCAGTATACTACCTGCCAGGGTATTTTCAATGGCCATCATTGCCGTATCAACACTATCACCTCGCTCCAACCGATCAACCAGTTCCGGAAAAGTAGTCGCCGGCACAATATCAATATCTTCCCCCTCAAAACAGTAGCGAGCTGCAATATCATGAAATGCACCCGGTTCACCTTGAATACAGACCCGGCGCATTTTTTGTTGGGAGTTCCCAAATGTAGGTTGGCTTCCTGTATTAGTAGTTGGCATATGTATCGATTATGATGAAAAAAAAAGCCCCTTATCGGGGCTTAACTTCTATTAATGAATAAATAGAGTTAGCCCTTTATGGGTATCCATAAAAAAAATAGAAAGCATAAAAACCGGCGATCGTATTCGCTGTCTTTAGGAACATTTGGTTGTGGTTTGGTTATAAGCAAAAAAAAAGTCCCGACTTGCGGGACTACTAAGGTACGTTCTGGATCAAACAAATAGCTAGTAGCCCCTACGGTTGGCCGTAAAAGTAAAAGCTAAAATAAAAGAACCCATTGTTGTGTACCAATTGCATTTTTTTGCGTTTGCTTTTCAAACATACATATTATTATTGCCGAATCAAACCCTGAACTCCTTTTTTTTGGCTGCTACTCATTTTGCCAGCTAATATTTTATATGATTTTCTTTCTTTTTGAATCCCATCTTAATGCCCTACCTTAGTGGCGTACAGAAATAATCAAATTTATGAAGCGTTTGTTCGCCTATATGATCCTGCTGTTGGTCTTGCCCATTTTTACGGATGCGCAACCACCCAAATCCAACATTTATGGCTTTGATCTGATCTACGAAGCAGATTCTTTAGTTTTTGGGCAACCCAAGTTCCTGACCTTTTACAACGAGACTAGCTACAATAATCATCCACATTTCATCAATAATGAGGAGTTATTTATCTCTTCCAGTTTACCATACGAGACACAACCAGATATTTTCCAGTTAAACTTGGAAACCAAAGAGCGGCTGCGGGTAACAGCTACCTCAGAAGGTGAATACTCCGCCAAAAAGATGCCAGACTATTACAATTTCTCCGCCGTCCGCATGGAATTCATAGGGCAAGACACCATCTTGAGACTTTGGCAATTTCCTATCGATCGTTCCAATAATGGGCAACCTGTTTTCAGAGATGTTACAGATATTGGCTATTATGAATGGCTCACCTCCCGTGATTTATTGTTATTTCAAGTAGGCAGCCCTAACCAACTGGTTAAAGCGGATATATATGCCCGTGATACCGAAGTTATTGCTACCAATCCCGGACGATGCTTCCGAAATGTGGGGAATGGCAGGGTTTTATTTGTAGAAAAATCTATGGAAGGCAATCGAATTATGCAGTATAATACCCGCTCTTTTGGCTCCAAGGCTTCCGTTCAGGAAGTCATATCTACTGTTGGCAATTCAGAAGACTTTGCGGTATTGTATAATGGAACCATCCTAATGGCCCAAGGAAGTGAAATATTCCGTTTCCGACCAGGAACAGATCAAACATGGCAAT
>JABSSK010000232.1 GCA_013214265.1 Saprospiraceae bacterium
CCTGAGCAGCATCAATATCAAGACACCCAAAATAACCCCCATAATTATCCTAAACTTCATAGCGCTTCTAATGTACATTATATAATCCAGAATGGTCAACTGCTGATTATATATTGAAAACTTGCAGAAAGGGGAGTCGTTCACGGATAAAAAACGACAACTGGATTTTATGCATGGCTCCAGACACCTTCTCAATTGGTATGGGCATCCGGTTTTATACTGTTTTGCAGCGACTCACTCTATTCAGGATACGATTTTAGTTTGTTCTTTCCTTTTCGAAAAGTAAGTTGTTGATGCCACTACCGCTATGGAAGCTAAGTATATGGTCGTCACATAGTTCTTTGAGTAATGAAGTATAGTCGTCAGGCATTCCAAAGGATAAAGATTTAATTTTTTGTACACCATTGGGATGAACAAAGCGCTTAGGTTTAGGGTCGATATTGAAATAAGTCATCATAAAAGGAATATTAAGGTCATAAGGAAAAAGAAGTTTCCATTTCAATAGCCTGCCAGCAGGATCTTTCCTTTTACTTTTCGTTATGAAATATGCCTGTTTATATTTTTTAAAGATTTCTTTTTCTTTGTGGAAGTTTGTCCTGTTGGTTTCCAGACAAATGGTGAAAAACCCTTCCTCGGCTTTTTCCCATTGATTAAATCGGGCTACTACCTGCTGTTTTCCCAAGCATGATAATAGATTCTTAGTCATGTTAGAAATAGGAGCTTTTTCCAGAATTTCTATATAAGGCCCTTCTGAAAAATAGATAAGCGCGTTGTGTGGATTAGTCGCTGAACCATATTCTACTTTATATCCCAGGTCCTTAAATTTATTAATGGCCTCTTCCAAGTGGTTGGTCTTGTATAGTATATGGCTAACTTTCATTAAGATGAATTTATATTATAAATAAAGTCACTCTTAGTAATTATTTGTTTCTAGCTACAGGGTTTTATGGTGGATCGTATGCAGCAGGCATATGAAGGTACTACAATAAAAATCTATTATTTGGTTTAAATGTTTGAATAGCCTGAATATCACGGTTATAATCAATTGGGCATATAAATGACTGGCAGAAATATGGAGGCAATGGGTAGGATGTTGTCACCATTTTACCACCATATTTTTGTTAAATAAGGTATTGCATGAATAAAATGATAAATAGTATGATACAGATATGTAATTACCTCCTTAGCAGTTGGGTTAAACTGTCTTTTTATCTGGTTTAGGTAGGATTAACTCATTTTTTCGCTCCTTATTTTTAAGCCGTAATACGCATTGATAAAATAAATGATATTGACAAAGGGACCGATAATGGGCATAGCCTGTAACCAACTGACAAATGCTGTGAAAATAACTACCAAACTCAGTGTCATGATAGCTGTAATGACAATAGCTGTTGTTTTTAACCATTATTTAAGGTGCTGATCTTAAATATATAGGACGCAAAGGCCAGCCGTGAGGATGATATTTCCAAGGGTAAAAATAACTAGAGCCATTTGGTTCGCCATGATTGCGATGTCGGGAGAGGCATTCCGATAGCCACCTAACATAATGGGGTAGGTAAGTAGTAAAATGAACTGACCAGTGGTTACGATCGACCAACTCACTTTGCGGATTAGGTAGATAAAAAGCCAATAATAACGTTTATTAGTAGTGACCCAATGGACCAGCAGGTAATAGCAATTTTCATGGATGGTTTTTCAGAATGGATTATTATGATTTTGCTGTTTTGATGTATGTAAAGCCCAGCATGAAGGGAATTAGAAAACTGACGATGGCTATAAACTGTAGGGATACCAGTTTGAAGGATATCAATATAACACAGATAATTAGTGCCCCCAGCATAAGTATCGCCTGGCTTTTGGGTACGATTCCTTCTTGGTGAAACCCTTCATAAAAATAGATGATAAAAGGAATCAATCCGCTGAGTGTACCCAAATTAAATAGATATAGGGCTGTTCCCCTGATTGTACTAAACAGAGCGGGCTGATCATCCAGCACACGCAGAGCATGGGAATAGCTACCTACACACATACTAAAAGAAAGGATAATCAGTATGCAACCTATACTATAAGTTGCCCATAATGTACGGTAGGTTCTTGTACCGGGTTGATCGGGTTGGGTTAACCATATAAGTGCAGCTATAGCTAAGAGTAGGTTACTATATAAAGCCCAAGACCAAATTGGTTTGATCACCCTCCAGTTTTCGGATAAAAACACGCCAGCTTCGTAGTCCGAACGATAGAGCGGTACGCGAAAGGATGCCCAGCCGGAAGTGACTTCACAAAATATACAAATCATAGTGATTAGTGCACCACAGCATAATAAGAGCCCTGCTATTTTTGTATTTATCCTAGTATTAGATGTCATAGCTTATTGGTGAAATTGGTGTTGGTGAAATTGGTGATGGTGAAATGATATTCACAACAGTGTTATATGGCTGCTATTGTGGGTGTAAAACTATGTTGTTGACACATTAGTGGATATTGATAAAAGCCCAAAATGTAGTGGTAAAAGCTAATTCTAACTATTTGAATAATCAGATGATGGTAAAGTGCCAAAATAGTTTTTGTAAGCAGAAGTAAAATTCGAAGGGTGCGCATAATCCAACTCCTGACTCAATGTAAGGGGGGTCTTTCGACCCATAATTAACTCCTTTTTTGCGTATTCCATTTTAACTCTGAAGTGATACTGATAAGGTGCTCGGCCAAAAAACTGTTTGAATAATACTTTGAATTTTGACGCGCTCATCTGTGCGATATTTGCCAATTCTTTGATCGAAGGGATAGGGGTTATAGTAGGGTTGGTGAGATATGAGGCGGCACGCAGAAGATTGGTTATATCTGTATTATGTAGCGTAATATTGTTGGACGTAGATGCGGTGGATTCAATTTTAGTGAAGATATCAGCTATAATTTTCAATACCTGGGCATGACATTCAAGTCTATTGTTTAAAGAAGCTATTGCTGCACGGACCTGCTGTTCTATTTGAGAATCTAAATCTTCATAAACTAAGAGTTGGCCATCCTGAATCAGGTCTTTTTTATAGTAGTTGTGAAGCAATTTTTTCGGAAAACGGATGGATGCTAGTTCAGACTTGTGTCCGGTGGGGAATTCCGTTTTTATGCGAATGCCTGGGCAATATAAGAGTATACCTGAAGGGACAAACTTTTTAGACTGTTCAGTACGATTTTCTTCTTTTTTTAATTGGGTATCGCTACCGATATTGATATGTATGAGGTACCAGTCACTATCTTTCGCGTTAGTGCTCAGCATATGGATAGGAATGTTGTGCGTTACAGCTTCAAAATGATAGAATTCCACTTGGTCTGGAAAAGTTATTGATTTTATTTTATGGAGGGCATAGCCAGATCGTTTATCAAAATGCTTTGCAGCAACTACTTTTTGAAATTGGTCGATTAGGTTTTCTCCAATGTTGAGTGTTATGTTCAACTTTTTTTGGGTTTTAGATTAAGTCATTTGCTATCAGCAACTTATTTAATAAAATGCTATGGGTTAATTTTATTTTTTAGGGACTGATTTCCTATGTTAAAAATCAGGAGGTAAGGCGTAGGCTCTGTATTCATCACCGGATGGTGTACCCATTTTACCACCCCCGCAGGCGACAACCAAAAACTGCCGGTTATTTATTTGATAGGTAGCGGGCGTAGCGTAACCTCCAGCAGGCAGTTGGTCTTCCCAGAGTAATTCGCCAGTAGATAGCCTGAAGGCGCGAATCTTAGCATCGTTGGTGGCGGCAATAAATAAGACACCACCAGCCGTTATGACGGGACCACCATAATTCTCTGTCCCTGAAACGGGAATTGCTGGATCATTTAGTTTTTCTTCGTGTCCCAAAGGTACAGTCCAGAGGTATTCTCCTGAATTTAAGTTGATAGCGTTGAGCGTTCCCCAAGGTGGTTTCATGACAGGGAAGCCGCGGTCATCCTTAAAACGCCCAAAACCGGCTACGGCATACGGTACTTGGGTTTTGGTTGTGGATGATATACTTTCGGGCGCTTCTTTTCCAGAAATAAAATGGGCGATAGCATCAACTTCAGTATCGGAAAGATTAGGCATACCGGGCATGGTGCCTATACCTTTTGTGACAATCGTAGCGATTGTGTTCAGGCTGAACTTTTCTTTTACGGTTTGTAATTCGGGAGCTCCGGCCAGCCCTTGTAGTGCTCCTCCGTGGCAACGTGCACAATGGATTTGGGTTAGTGCTTCTCCTCCGGGACTTTTATCAGAAGCGTTGTTATTGATTCTTTTCATTCTCATAATCCACGCCATTTCATTGGCATTGACATACATGGTTGCCGTTCTGGGATCCAGCGCAGCCCCGCCCCATTCTGCCCCACCATCTGCACCAGGGTAAAGAATGGTGCCCACCGTATCGATAGGTACAAATTGTCCTTTTGATGTAACCCGTTGCAGTTTTTCCAGCACAGGAGGTGGATCAAGGTTTTGCTCTTTATCAATAAAATCGTCCACAATAGCAGGGCGATAGGGCGCGTACAGGTCGTTTTCGGTGAGTTGCTGCCTTGAAAATGGGGCTGGCTTTACTGGTAGTGGTTGGGTTGCATAGGCCTTTTCTCCTTCTAAGGGAGAAGATGGGTATGCTTTTTCTTCAATGGGAAATAAAGGGTCGCCCGTCAACCGATTAAATACAAACACATGTCCGCTTTTGGTGACCTGAGCTACTGCTGGAATTTTTTTTCCGTTGCTCTCCATGTCAAAAAGGTTGGGTGGTGCAGGCAAGTAACGATCACACTAATCATGACGGAGAAACTGAATCTGCCAGATGCGCTCGCCAGAGGCTGCTTCTAACGCTAAAAGACTATTAGCAAATAGATTTTCGCCGTGCCGGTCCCCACCGTACCAATCAAAAGCGGCTGAACCAGTAGGTACATAGGCGATCCCTCGATCTTGATCCATGGTAATACCCGCCCAACTGTTGGCGCCACCCACGGTTTGGTAAGCATCAGTCGGCCACGTTTCATAGCCAAATTCTCCGGGTTGGGGAATCGTGTGAAAAGTCCATATGATTGCTCCTGTGTGTACATCGTAAGCTCGTATAAAGCCTGGCGCAGCGCCAGGGCCCTCACCCACACGGGTCCCCATGATTAATAGATCGTTATAAATAGCACCGGGCGTATTAGCAAAAACAGCAATCTTATCAATTGGTCGTCCCAAACCTGCTCGCAGATCAATACTGCCTTTTTCTCCAAACGAAGTGACGGCTTTTCCGGTAAGGGCAGAGACTGCATACAACCGATATCCGGATGCAAAGAAAAGCCTACTATCCTGGTCTGGTTGTTGGGATTCCCAATAACTAAGTCCACGATTCACCCCCAAACCAGTTTTATCTTTTGCTTCTGGTACATATGTCCATTTTTTTTGGCCTGTTTCCGCATCCAATGCGAAAAGCTCAATAGCTGGATTAACACCATACAGGACGCTATCGATTATTAATGGATTGGTCTGAATTTGGGTAGTTCGCCCTGGGGTTAAGCCCCCACTCCGATACGTCCAGGCCAGCTGTATTTGCTGGACATTAGTTGTATCAATCTGATCGAGCGTAGAAAAATGGGATCTAGCAGGATCACCTAAATAGTGCCGCCAATGTGCATAATTATGCGCTTGATCCATACGCTCTTGACCAGTACATGCGCATAAAAGGACAAGAATAAAGCCAAGGGTATATTGCCTCATGTTAATCCTTTTTGATTATTTCTCTGATGCTGGGTATGCATACTCGATGGGCCTACCTTTTATTGCAGTTTGGTATCCTTGGATGATTAGCACACCGAGCCTTTATAAGATACTAAGTATTTCTGAATTATTTTGCATGTTCTTCGACTTGGTTTATAGTGTTTTCAGTGAATACACGGGCAGTGTTTTCCAGTAATTAAGTTGCACAAAAGAATAGCTAATTCATGGATCTGGCAACCAAAGTGTGTTTTATTTCGAAGGCATTACTGAGATTATACACCGTGCAGTAATTATGTTATTATACATAGATATCATTTGATGTTAAGCTCGGGCTGCCTTGATATTTTCCGAAAGGGGGAACGAGAGAAAGCTAGTATGTTGAGTTTTAAGGTACAACTCATGCTTGTGGGTTGGGAGCCATAATTAATGGATCATATTTTTGTATTCGATGGTGTGCGCGTAGACAGATGACACCTCGTTTTATTATTTGCTGCAATAGTTTAGCAATATGGTAGGCTGTACATTAATCTGATCGAAATGGTGTTTTAATCAATCAGGCAGGTATTGGTGTATAGGTCATCCGCAGATATGTCAGTAGATTCTAGCCCTTTCTCTTTGATCCACCTTACGAATTTTTGTATGGTCTTTTTCTCCATCATACCCCATTCTTTTTCTCCTCCAAAATGCTGTAATGACATCGCTAATGCCTGCTGAAGATCAATATGTGCATCATTTTCAGGGCGCTTTTTATGAAGTATAGATATCGCTTCATCAGGTTGGTGTTGACAAAATGCATATCCCTTTTTGGTTGCTTGCATAAAGGCACGGTAAGTATCGGTTTTATGAGACACCTTTTCTTCACTGGCGGCAATTACCGGGGAGTAAGAATAAGGTATGCCGAAATCAGCCATCTTAAAGTAGTTAAACGAGGCGGGCATCTTTTGTGCTTCAATTCCTTCCCAGTTTAGAAATATCCAGGTGGCGTCGCAATTGCCATTCCATAATGTATTCCATATACCCAGTTTTTCTGGGTGAAGCACGTTCATGTTACCTTGGCCTCCATCATTCCTGATCATTTCCATTACTATAGCTTCCTCATATCGGGCATTGTATGACCCATATACTTTACCATCCAAGTCTTTAGGGGAATGTATGCCTTTGTTCTTTTCAACCACAATAGCACTTAAGTCGTTTTGGAGGATAGCAGCAACAGCGATTAAATCGAAAGGTTCTTTTTTTGTGCGGTAGCTAATGATACTTTCCGTAGGGCATAGTGCGAAGTCAGCCTGTCCTAATTCTACCTTCTTGGCCGGTGTAGTTTGGTATTTATCTACAAAAGGATCCAGGATTTGTACTTGTAAGTCGAGCGCCTGATAAAAGCCTTTTTCCTGAGCTACAAAAAAACCAATATGGTTGATATTAGGGGTCCAGTCTAAAGCAAGTTTTACCGTTTTCATTTTAAATATAGTAATTGAATGATAGAAAGCGCATTGGCTTATAAATCATCCAGGTGAATGGATTGTTCAATATGGGTTATAGTTTGTAACAATAAACCAAATCAAGCCTTAAGGTCACGCGTATGCTTATGGTTCCTTGGGTGGGTGCTATGTTAACGATCGCGGGTTGGCACGTACTGATCCTGACCTTCGGTAAGCCATTGGAGGGAGAAACGAATAAATAAATGTTTGGTATAGTTATCTTTCTCAAACAATAGGCCAATATCTCCATCATCGAGGATGGTGAGGGTGGAATAAGCTGAGCTACCGGCATATAGACTTTTTCCTACTGACCAGGTTTTACCCTCGTCATAGCTAAGTCGC
>JABSSK010000233.1 GCA_013214265.1 Saprospiraceae bacterium
GCTTTTGTCCACCCGGGTTGGGTAGGTTCAATTCCCAATAAATAGTTCCCAATTAAGGCTGGAGGGAAGGCGCTTTCCGTGTGGGCGTCACTTCTTGGTTTGGGTGTTAGTCGTCCACTTCTGCCGGTAGCATCCAACCACCATTCCTCCCAAAGGGTGCCATTGTATTGGGGTTGTAACATTTTATCAAACCTTTTATTGAATAGTGAAAAGGAAGCATCAATCTGATCATATTCACAAAGGCCTTTATGCAGAAAATATGACATGGCGGGTGTAACCATAGTCATTCCGGAGGCCCGGTTGATATAATTTAATTCATCGTTCTCCAATACTTTGGTGATGATTGATTCGGCTTGCTCTGGTGAAGCCACATGTTCTGCTAATGCCATCGCATTGGCGTGTTCACTAAATTGAGGGGATAATTCCCGATGGATCAAAGCATCAGAAAATAATCCTTTTTCATCATCCCAGAGGTACTGCTGTAAGGATTGTTGTACACGAAGGGCGCGGGTTCTGTAGATTTCGCTTCCGGGTTGGTCCAACCAATCTAGTACATCCGCAAAATCTTTTAGTGCACCGAGATAGTGGCCATTGAGGCAAAAATTGGCGCCTTGGCGATCAATAACACTATGATCTAACCAGTAAGGGTAGGGTGGGTTGGTAATAAGGCCTAGGTCACTGGTATAGCTATCGAGTAACTGTAGTAGCTTTAAAGCGGCAGGGAGCAGTTGCGTTACAGTTTTTGTGTCTCCGGTAAAAAGTAAGTAGTCGTGCAGGCTCCGTAACCAAAGGCAATTGGAATCCAATATAACCATATAGTCATCTGAGGCCAAAGGGGCGTAAGCTGGCATAATACCATTGGCATCCTGTTCTTGGGAAACCTGTATTAGATACCGACGCTGAAGCCATCGGTCATTAAATAGCCAATAGTTTCCTAAAGCGCCATAATAACCGGTTTGTGCGTATTGCCGGCGCTCACGATAATTATCGGTATACCCATCGGTGGTACATACCTCAATAGTCTTGGCGGTAGCTTGCATATATCGCTCCACCCATTCGGCATCGCTGGAATAGATGCGGCCTTTAGTTTCGAAAGGGTATTCCAAATATCGAATGTCCAGGGCTTGTAAGGTAACGGGTTGGTGGTGCCCGTGGATGTAAAGGCCGAGGTATCGAGTGGGTTTGAAGTAGGTGGCTTCCCAACGATCCTTTTTTCCGGAAAGGGTGATTTGATCATGAAAATCTGAATCGAGTATACGCTGCGTAAATTGATTGTCTACTACAAAGGGTGCCATTAGGATATCAATTTTTGTGCCTGCTGGCCCTTCCACGTTCAAGAAAGGAAACCCATTATGGATCTCTCCCAAGTCAAATACCATAAAGTAGCCTTTCGGTTGTTGGGCAGATGAGGGAACGACGAGTGGCCCTCCTCCTTCTTGAAAGGGCGTGAGGGTGGATGCTATGGATTCATCGAGATGGCCAGATAGGACGATTGGTTCCGTTATGTTCAAGGTGTCGACGCTCGTTGCTTCTATCAGATGAGTAATGCGCTTACTTTTTTCTAAGAGGTAGGGCACATCGCGTGCGACTAAGGTGGTCCAGGGCGGGGTTAGTGGTTGGGGTTTGGCGTTGGGTGGTGGTGAAGGCCAACCCACATTACGGATAAGTGGTGTGGCTTGAGGCCATGCTTGGTCATTATATTCCTTAGTATTCCAACCCGTAGCTTTTTTTCTCAGATCCATTCTGTCAACCACAACCATTTGGAACCGATTGACTACAGGTGCCTGACTGTCCCAGGCCGGATCGGGTAGTACTTTCCATTGGTCATCCGTGGATATGATTGTATAGTTGTTGTTGGATGTGAGTTCTAATTGTGCCAGCATACCAGGCCTTCCTTTAAAGTGATACGCATATTTGTTCTGTTGGTGATGAACCCGGATGGCTATACAGTTTGCTCCCTTTTGGAGGTAGGGTCTGACATCTAAAATGTCATAAGATTGATGGTGGGGTGCACTTCGGGCCGGACCTCGCCGGATGTATTGTCCATTGATGAACAATTGATATTGAGAAGATGCGGTAATAAAGAGGGTGCTCTTTTGGGGTACTTCCTGTAAATCAAAAGTCCTTCTGGCCAGAACCATATCTGCTTTCAAAGATGGCTTGGTCCATATCCACTGCGCCTGCCAGTCCATATCCACAGGAGAATCCCCATATTGAGACCAGTAATTTTGCGGTTGTTCCTGACTAATTACTGGATATGTAAGCGCAACAAACAGAAATAAGATGGGAAACCATAGGATACATACTGATTTATGGGTAGCACAGTTATTTTTCATATTTGAGGTTGTTTACTTGGTGATGAACGTCAGCATATTTTTCAGAATTTGATCTGCAACGGGGTCTATACCCAAATTTTCTAATAGTCTGAGTTGTGAAACAATCAGTTGACCTTGGCCATAGGGTAAGATGATTAGTTCAGACCCCCACCATGAAGATCCTGGGCCTGAGTATTGGAGTTGGTGTTCTCGTGAGAACCAATCGAAAGCAATAGTGCCTACGATTGGCTTTGGTGTTGTACCTTCCTCCAAATCAATATCGCGGAGAGTTAGGGTTGGCCAAACATTTTCAAAAAGGTTACGCATCGGACCACCTGAGGGCAATCCATTAAAAATGGGATGGTCATGAATTAAATGGGGCATGCACGTCCATAGACCTCTAGCAGGATGTACTTTAGCTGTAAAGGGAAAGGCGGGGTGGTCTGTTTCAATCTTACCGAGCTTATATTGGTGTTGCAGATACAATGCGGTTCCACCTTTTTTGACGAAGGACAGCAAGGTCGAAAAGGGTAACGGTTTGTCGGCTGAGTCATAGTCCGTAACGACTACCGGAACACTGGTGGGCGTGGTCGTATTAAAAGAAGATATAGGAACCTGCTGGGTACGGAAGTAATCGGATAAAGCTGTGTTCTTATTGAAAAGCGCAATTTCTCTTTTTTGTAGTCGTACATTTTTTTGTGGAAACACATCAAAGGTGTAGCGGTTATGCGTCAATTGATTACCAGCTTGATCGTGTACGTGCACGTTAATCGTGTAGGTGCCCTTCCATTTTTTGGTATCGAGCATGGATGTGAAAAGAGTAGAAATACCGGACGTAAACTCCTTCTGAAACGAACGTTTAAATACGGTTTTACCTTTCCCATTGGTGATTTCTACGCTTACATTGGCCTGAATAGAGGCCAAGTCATTGATGCCGGTTACATCCAGCGTAGTTCCTGTTTGAGCATAAACGTTTCGGGATGCTAAGCGAATGCTAACGATGCGAGGCTGATTGGCGGCACGGGTGGCTTCATAAGCATACGATTTTGGGCGTCGCCAGATGTCGATTAGTCCGGCACCCAAGATCCAGTCTCCGGCAGCTAAGGCATGGATGCAATAACCATCCACTAGGGGGTTAGACCTGACAGCTTCGATCATGCGTTTGTTAGCGGTACCATGGATCGATTGTTGGTCCAGATAGAATTGCTGCATATCAGGGTACAAGGGAGCGAAACCGCTTTCTCGTAGCATGTTTTGCTGTTCGTCATGAAGGCGTAGGTGGTAGCGATAGGCGGGGGTCAGGGGGTTTCCTTTTGTTGTGAACAACGCCGTAACTTCGGTTAAATCAGGCAGGCTGCCATATCCAAGTTCGGAAACATAGGACATCAAACCAGGAACTACGTTTCGTCCTACTTTACTACCTTGATATCCTTTTGATTTTTTTTCTTCTTCGGTTAGCCCTATGGATAAGTAGCCTTCATAGTGGAAGCGATTGACAAAAGGCCCTGCATAGTTGTGGATGTCATTGAATTTGGTGGGCTCGTATTCATTAGGCAAGTACATATTTGCCCCGTAGGCCCAGCCACCGGACTCATCGAGAATCAAACGAGTAGGATCGAGATCTCGAGCCAGCATGGCCATTGGCCTCATGAGTTGCTTCAAAACCGGACGATGGAGTTCATTAAATAACTCCCATTGTACTACACAAGCTCGATTGCGGTCCCTTAAGATAGACTGACGCACTTCGTGTTCTACTCTTTTGGGCAGATAGGGTGTGGATAGGGGGAGGGTCATACACTCCAAAACAGGACTGCCAACTACTAAGACACCCATTTCGTCGGCGAGGTCCAGCCACATCGGTGCGGGTGGGCGTCGCCAAGGTCGAATCATATTAAAGCCTGCTTCTTTTGCAAGTTGAATTTCGCGGCGAGCCATTTCTTTACTATCAGGATAGGCGATACCATTGGGGTATAAACCTTCAAAAAAAGTGGCTTTGATATATATTCGTTCACCATTCAGGTAAAAATCCTTGTTTTTGATGGTCAGTTCCCGCATACCGAATCGTACGGTATGCTTATCGGAGCGACTATCATGATGATTAAGGGTGATATCCAGTTGGTACAGGTATGGATCATCTGGCGACCAGTACTGGGCATCTGGAATATGGATGGTTTTTGCCACGTGGTTGATCCCAGGGTGTAGTTCCATTTCTTGTATATCGGAAGCGACTATCATGCCGGTATTGTTTCGAATATGCAAACTAACCTCAGTCGTTTGGTTCTGGGTTCCGGTATGATCGAAGGTAGCTTCAATAACGGCTGTTTGTGCATGAATATCAGGCTGAACAAAAACATCGTCCACATAAATATCTCCCGTAGCGACTAATTGTACGTCTTGCCAGATTCCGGCACTCAGACCTCCTCGCCACTGTGCGGTTTCCATTTGACCGATGCCATCGATATTATTTTCGGTAAGGGTAATGGGGCCAACCACTCGGATGATGAGATTATTAGTTGTTCCCGCCTTGATCATTTCGTCAACCCTGAATTCAAATGGCGTAAATCCGCCTTCATGGAACCCAACGACTTCCCCATTTAGCCATACTTCAGTTAAGTAGTTGACTGCACCAAATTGGAGGCGAATAATACTATTTTCCCAGTTGGCAGGAACATCAAAGTTTTTTTTATAAATGGCTACTCCTTCGTAATCTTGTTCAATTAACTCCCAGGCGCTGGGTACGGTTATTGGCTTGATGCTGGGGTGGCTTTCGAATACTTCCGGATCGATCCAGTTCTTTTGTTTGCCCTCATTTTTTTTGTCAAAGATGATGCGCCATTCTCCGTTTAGGGGAAGTGTCATTTGGCATAAGCCAGACATACAGCACCCTAAAAGCAATGTGATAATCAGCTGTATTTTCACGATATTCATGTCTATAGTGTTTTTAATCCGGCTAACTCGATAGGAGCGACCATATTTTGAAGTTGCTTTCGCATGTTCTTTAGGATATGACTGTTGGGTTCGGCAATATTTTGCCACTCGTTAGGGTCTTTATGGTGGTCGTATAATTCTTCCATTCCATTATTGTATAGGATATACCGGTATTGTTGGGTTCTGATGGCATAGTGTTGCATGGAGGGATCATCTTTATACTGGTTGCCAGCAAATACGACCGTCAGCGCTGCTTTGGGTCCGGACCAGTTATTGGCATCAGGATTGGCTAACAGGGGTAATAGACTGCTGCCATCCAGCGGATGGCCTTTTTGATTTTTGGTCGTTTGGGTAGATAGGCCAGTGAGGTCCAGCAGGGTGGGGTAGATGTCAATAAGCGAGACGGGTGCCTGAACTTGAGTTCCGGCAATAGTAAGGCCTGGTACCCGCATAATTAGTGGAACTCGGGTGCTTTCTTCCCATAAGGAATTCTTGTATAAATAATCTTTTTCACCCATATGGAATCCGTGGTCACTAGCCAGAACAACGATGGTGTTTTTATCCAGGCCACTATCTTTCAGTGCGGCCATTACTTCTCCGATATTTTCATCGACGGCTGCTACGCATGCCAGGTAGGCTTGTGTCCATTTTTTGAGGCCCAGTTCTGTACTTCCGTAGGCTTCTCGAATGGAATGATACATTCGCTTTCCCATAGAAAGGGTAAATACATCGCCTTGGTAGGCAGCCGTTAAATGGGTGTCTTCCTCGTCATGGGGTTGAATAGAAACCAGTTGGATTTCATCGAGTGGGTACTGGTCAAAGTATTTCTGGGGTGCTACGAGTGGCGTATGGGGCCTTAAAAAGCCAACCGAGAGAAAAAAAGGTACATTGGAAGTGTCTTGAGCGAGTGATCTTATGGCCTTTGCGGTCCATTCAGCATTGATTTCATCTGGGGTAGGATCCCGGTCATGATCATGTAAATAGCGCATGGTTTTAAAGCCCAGTTTTGGGTTGCCTGTTGACCAAATGAGTGGTTTGCCATCGGGGGTGGTACGGCCTTCTAAGTTGATAAAAGGCCCGAGAGAGCCATCGACCCAACCGATATTAGCGAATGCTTCGGGTACATCCGGATGGGGTACTTGTTTTTCTCCATCGAATGGACTGGGCGAATAATCGGCTTCGTTTTCAAAATGCGTCCACATATCTTTTTGATTGTGGTGCATAATTTTTCCGGTGCCGATTACCTGATATCCTTCCGCCTTAAAATGTTCCATCATGGTTCGGGAATGGGCGAGGGTTTCAAACCTAAACCAAGGTTCCTGAAAGAAATTATTGGAGTGATGGGGGTAAATACCCGTAAATAGAGCGGCGCGAGATGGGCCACACATGGGGGCATTGGTGTATGCTTGATTAAATACGGTTCCTGATTGTCCCAGTTGGTCGATATGAGGGGTTAGGGATTGGGGGTGCCCTGCCAACAGACCAATGTTATCGTTGAGGTCGTCCACCATGATTAACAGAACATTCATAGGTTTCGTTGGCGGGTTATGGTCTGATTGTCTGCTACAGGAAAAGCCAAGCGCAACGATTAAGCAGATTATAATTGTGGTATAAAAGCGCATATTCATGAGTCGTTTATTGGATGGCAGTTCGCATTTTTATTGCGTTCAGGGTTATGGTATCAAAATCGGTTTCATCCACGATTTGCTGGCTAACGAGTGTACTACCGACGCCTAGGCAGACTGCTCCGTGCTGAATCCACGCTGCGGCGTTTTCTATGGTCACACCACCGGTAGGCATGATAGGGATATGAGGTAAGGGGGCACGAACAGCTTTTAAATATGGTATCCCAAAAATATTTGCGGGAAACAGTTTGATGATATCGGCCCCCCACTCATATGCTTGTATTATTTCTGTTGGGGTCAATGCGCCCGAGAGTACGGGTTTGTTTAAGCGGTGTGCTTGTTGTATTATATCGGGATTTGTGGCGGGAGTTACAATATATTGCGCACCTGCTTGAACGGCGTCAATTACCATTTGTGGGGTGGTGACGGATCCTGCTCCTGCCAAGATATGTTCGTGATGCGCTATTTTTTCAATTTCGCCCAATGCATTGGGTGTACCCATCGTCACTTCGATTGCTTTGATACCCCCTTTTGCTAATGCTAGTGCTGCTTTATAAACGGATTTAGAGGAATGCAAGCGAATAATCGCTATAATTTTAGTTTCTAGTAAGGCAGATAGAATAGATGCTAGGTCCATAGG